>NZ_JASCPO010000206.1:0-10677 GCF_029960145.1 Pseudomonas sp. PS01299
GGCTTGCTCGCGAATGCGTCTGTCCAGTCAATAATTCTGTCTACTGATCCACCGCATTCGCGAGCAAGCCCGCTCCCACCGGGGTTTTGCATGGTTCTGAATATTCAGCGCTTGGTAATGACCACCTCCAGATACTCGCTCGGCACCACCAGTGACTTCTCTCCCACCCGGTTCGAGCGGTTCAGCAGATCCGCCAGGTCACTCTCCAGCGCCTGCCCGCTTTCCGGCGGCAATGCCGCGAATGCCTTGTGCACTGGCCCGTACCAGTGACGGAAAATGTCGATGAAATGCGCCGCCGAGCGATAGCGGAAATTGAAGGTGCGGCGGGTGACCTGCAGCAGAAATTCGCGCTCATTGAAGTGGCTGTGCAACCACGCTTCAGTGCCCCAGTTCGACGGCGGTTGGGCCACGGCGGGGGGTGGCACGTGGCGACCGAGAACCTTGAACATCTGGCCGACGAAACCTTCCGGCGTCCAGTTCGCCAGACCGATGCGCCCGCCCCTTCGGCAGACCCGCGCCAGTTCCGCTGCGGCAGTCGCCTGATCCGGGGCAAACATCACGCCAAAGGTCGACAGCACCGCGTCGTAACTCTCGTCGGCGAACGGCAACGCTTCGGCATCGGCGACCTGAAAAATCACATCAAGATGCTCGGCCCGCGCCCGATCCTGTCCACGCTCCAGCAGCGCCGCCACATAGTCGGTCGAGGTCACCTGACAACCACGTCGCGCCGCCGCCAGAGTCGCATTACCGTTACCGGCGGCGACATCCAGCACTTCCTCATCGCAGTGCAGGTCGCAGGCCTCGGCAAGGTTTTCGCCGACGATCTGCAAGGTGGTGCCGATCACCGCGTAATCACCGCTGGCCCAGGCGACTTTCTGGCGCTCTTTCAGACCCGTCAGATCAATGGGAGTACTCATCAATCGTGCTCCGCAGCAGGTAGAAGGACTTCATTCGGCCGTGGTCGGGTCGATGACCGTCATCACCCGCGCCACGCTGTCGGCCGGGAATCCACCCAGCCTGGCGTGCTCGCGCACCTGTTCTTCGTCAGGGGCGATGTAGACGCAATAGATTTTGTCGGCGGTGACGTAACTCTGCAGCCACTGCACCTGTGGCCCGAGTTCACGCAACACCTGGCAGGAGGTTTGCGACACGGCTTGGAGTTCTTGCGGCGACAGCTTTCCGGCCCCTGGAATCTCGCGTTCAATCACGAATTTCGGCATGGCAACCTCGCGTTCTTTTTATCAGTGACAGGGTCGGCAGTGGCCCTGCTCATCCACTATCGCGCCGAGGGTCGATGGCGTCCCTGCCAATCGTCCGAAGAGCCGGCAAAACAACGGCCGGGCCGATGAGTGGCGGTTTTTTGTAAAGGCCTCGAGACACTCCGAGATTGCCATTGCGTGGGGCAATCGGCTTTTATGCCTTCCCGTCTTCCGTGAATGGATTCCATCATGTCCCTGCGTCTTGAATGGCTCGTCGATCACCCGCAGCACAGCGACACTTACGCCGCGTGGATTCACCGCCAGTTCGCCTACGAATATGCCGAGCAACCCTTGGCCGATTGGCAACGCGAGTTCGCTGCCGGCCAAGACAATGGCGACTGGTCATGCCTGATTGCGCTGGACGGCGAGCGCCTGCTCGGCGGTGCGGCACTGGCCCGGGCGGACCTGGCCCTGCGTCCGGATCTCGGCCCGTGGCTGGCGTGCGTGTTTGTCAGCCCGCAAGCTCGTGGCCAGGGGCTGGCAGAGCGGTTGATCGATGGCATCAGCCAGGCGGCGAAACAGCGCGGCTTCGCACGTTTCTATCTGCACACACAGAACAAGCAGGACTACTACGCCAAACGCGGCTGGACAGTGCTGGAGCGCTTTCGCGCGTGGGACAACGAGCAATGGCTCATGGTGCGCGACCTGTGAGCCATTGATGTGCGCGGCGGTAACTGTCGATGCATCTGAGCACTCAGTTCTGGTTGTTACAGCCATCGGCAAATTTGCGGTAATCCAGCACCTGGGTTTTTCCGGCCGAATCCAGGTACGTCATGCGCGCATCGATAATGCCGCAGTTCACCGCGTTGTCCTCGGTCATCGACAGCACTTTCTGGATGTCCAGGTGCGTGCCGTAGGTGTAGGTGTGCGGGCTGACATCGGCTTCGGCCCGGGCCGACAGGGTGCAGATGTTCAGGGCGGCGAACAGGCAGGCGGCGACAACGGTTTTGTGCGTCATGGTGGTTTCCTCAAGGCTTGTATGGGTTGAGCCGAGGCAAACTGTGTGGGCCTCGATGGAGCCTATTTGAGGCGCGCGAGGTATCGCGTCTGTGTCAGGAAACGGCCGCTATCAATCACTGTGTATCCCCACCGCCCGGAGATACACAGCGATACAAAACCCTGAAAAAATCGCGTTTTTGCATGTGTATGTATCCGCCATTACGCCAGATACACTGCAATACAAACCCGGGCAGGCAAGCCGGCGCAGGCTCGATAGACTGCATGGCATTGCCCTTTGATAGAGGTTCTGCACCGATGGAACATGTCGATCACATTCTCATCGTCGACGACGACCGCGAGATCCGCGAGCTGGTCGGCAATTACCTGAAGAAGAACGGCCTGCGCACCACCGTGGTCGCCGATGGTCGGCAGATGCGCAGTTTTCTCGAAGCCAACACCGTCGACCTGATTGTGCTCGACATCATGATGCCCGGCGATGATGGCCTACAGCTGTGCCGCGAACTACGCGTGGGCAAACACAAGGCCACGCCGGTGCTGATGCTCACGGCGCGCAACGATGAAACCGACCGCATCATCGGCCTGGAAATGGGCGCCGACGATTACCTGACCAAGCCGTTCGCCGCCCGCGAACTGCTGGCGCGGATCAACGCGGTGCTGCGGCGCACGCGCATGCTGCCGCCGAATCTGGTGGTCACCGAAAGCGGCCGGCTTCTGGCCTTCGGCCGTTGGCAACTGGACACCTCGGCCCGTCATCTGCTGGACAAGGACGGCACGCTGGTCGCCCTCAGTGGCGCCGAATATCGCTTGCTGCGGGTGTTCCTCGATCATCCACAACGGGTGCTCAGCCGTGATCAGTTACTCAACCTGACCCAGGGCCGCGAAGCCGATCTGTTTGATCGCTCGATTGATCTGCTGGTCAGCCGTTTGCGCCAGCGCCTGCTTGATGATGCGCGTGAGCCGGCCTACATCAAGACCGTGCGCAGCGAGGGTTATGTTTTTTCGCTACCGGTGGAAATCCTCGGGGCCTCGGCATGAGCCTCAAGCTGCATTGGCCACGCACCCTGGCTTCGCGGTTGTCGCTGATCTTTCTGGTCGGGCTGATCCTGGCCCAGGCCCTGTCGTTTGGCGCGCAGTATTACGAGCGTTTCCAAAGCGCCAGAAGCACCATGCTCAGCAATATGCAAAACGACGTTTCGACGTCGGTTGCAATCCTCGACCGCTTGCCGGCGCAGGAACGCCCTGCCTGGTTGCCACGACTGGCTCGCACCAACTACGATTATCGGTTGAACGACGGCGATCCCGGCGCCCCGCTCGACGCCGAGGAGGTACCGGTAGCCGCGACCTCGATCAGCAGTGCGATCGGCGGCGCCCGTCCGCTGTCCTTCAGCCGTTTTCCCGCGGAGAAAAAACACTTCCAGGCCCATTTGCGCCTCAGCGACGGCAGCCCGTTGACCATCGATGTGCGTCCGGCCATGCCGCCGCTGTCGCCGTGGCTGCCGGGGGTATTGCTCGGGCAACTGGCGCTGCTGATCGCCTGCACCTGGCTGGCGGTGCGCATTGCCATACGCCCCCTCGCCCGCCTCGCCAATGCCGTGGAATCCCTCGACCCCAACGCGCACCCGGTGATGCTCGACGAACACGGCCCGACCGAAGTGGCCTACGCCGCACGGGCCTTCAACGCGATGCAGGCGCGGATCGCCGCGTATCTGAAGGAGCGCATGCAACTGCTGGCAGCGATTTCCCATGACCTGCAAACCCCGATCACCCGCATGAAATTGCGCGCAGAGTTCATGGACGACTCGGTCGAGAAAGACAAACTGTGGAACGACCTCGGCGAGATGGAACATCTGGTGCGCGAGGGCGTGGCGTATGCCCGCAGCATCCACGGCTCGACCGAGGAAAGCCGGCGCACCGATCTCGACTCGTTCCTCGACAGCCTGGTGTTCGACTATCAGGACATGGGCAAGGACGTGCAGCTGAGCGGCAAGAGCGCGGCGGTGATCGATACCCGTCCCCAGGCCCTGCGCCGGGTGCTGGTGAACCTGACCGACAACGCACTGAAATTTGCCGGTGCCGCACAGTTGCAGGTCGATATCGACGACGGTCTTTGCATCAAAATCCTCGATCGCGGGCCAGGCATTGCCGAAGCCGAGTTGCAACAGGTCATGCAGCCGTTCTACCGGGTGGAAAACTCGCGCAACCGCAGCACCGGCGGCACCGGCCTGGGCCTGGCCATCGCCCAGCAACTGGCCATGGCCCTCGGCGGATCACTGACCCTGAGCAACCGCGAGGGCGGAGGCCTGTGCGCGGAGTTGAAATTGCCCCTGCGCTGATCCCCACATTGGAATTTGCATGGAGCACAAACACTGCATCTTGCCCCAGCCCGGCTAGACTGATTCATTACCCAGTCGAGGGGGATTGCAGGACGACGTCAGCTGTGCCCTGCCCACTTCTGTGACCACCGCCCAGCGGCCCATGCCTCGACAACGTTTTGCCACCGGACGGTGATCCTGTATCAGGAGCACTCGTGATGGACGAAACACGACTCAACGCATTCATGGGCAAACTGGTCAACGACATGGGCGGCGCCGCGATGCTGGCGAACGTCATCGTTGGCGAAGAACTCGGGCTGTATCGGGCGATGGCCGACAGTCAGCCGGTCACCCCGCAAGCCCTCGCCGAAAAAACCACCTGCAACCCGCGTCTGGTACGCGAATGGCTCAGCGCGCATGTCGCGTCCGGCTATATGGAGCATCACGATGGCCAGTTTCGGTTGCCGGAAGAGCAGGCGCTGGCACTGGCCGTGGAAGACTCGCCGGTGTACGTCGCCGGCGGACTCGGTGTGGTGGCCTCGTTTTTCCACGACAAGGACAAACTGGTCAAAGCCATGCGCGGCAATGGCGCCCTGCCCTGGGGCGATCACCATCCGTGCATGTTCAGCGGCACCGAACGCTTCTTTCGCCCCGGCTACAAAGGTCACTTGATCGCTGAATGGCTGCCGGCGCTGGACGGCGTGGTCGCCAAACTCGAAAAAGGCGCCAAAGTCGCCGACATCGGCTGCGGCCACGGCGCGTCGACGGTGATCATGGCCCAGGCCTATCCCAACTCACACTTCGTCGGTTTCGACTACCACGCGCCGTCAATCACCGTCGCCACCCAGCGCGCCGAAGAAGGAGGGGTCAGCAGCCGGGCGAAGTTCTTCCAGAACAACGCCAAAAACTACCCCGGCGACGACTATGACCTGATCTGCTACTTCGACTGTCTGCACGACATGGGCGACCCGGTCGGCGCCGCACGGCATGCGTTCGAATCATTGAAGAAGGACGGCACGGTGCTGCTGGTCGAGCCGTTTGCCAACGACGCGCTGGACGACAACATCAACCCGGTCGGACGCCTGTTTTACGCGGCCTCGACCTTTATCTGCACGCCGAATTCGCTGTCCCAGGAAGTTGGCCTGGGGCTGGGTGCGCAGGCCGGTGAAATGCGCTTGCGCAAGGTGTTTACCGAGGCCGGGTTCAAGCATTTTCGCCGGGCGACGCAGACGCCGTTCAATCTGATACTGGAGGCGCGCAAATAAATCAGCGCTATCACCTGTGGCTAGGGAGCTTGCTCCCGTCGGATTGCAAAGCAAGCCCAAAACAGGCCTGCTGCGCAGTCCAGCGGGAGCGAGCTCCCTCGCCACACGGTTAATGCTAACCTGCGGGCATCGTCCTCCCCGGAGTGCTGACCATGCTCGACAGCCCGACCCGCGAACACCTCGACACCCTGCACCAGGCCATGGCCGATGGCGGCTTTGTGGTGCTGACCGGCGCGGGCATCAGCACGCCGTCGGGCATCCCGGATTACCGCGACAGTGAGGGTGTACGCCGGGGCCGGCAGCCGATGATGTATCAGGAATTTCTCGCCGCTCCGGAATCCCGTCGCCGCTACTGGGCGCGGGCCATGCTTGGCTGGCCGCGGGTGCGTCAGGCGCGGCCCAATGCCGCGCATCAAGCACTGGCCGATTTGCAGCGCCGGGGTCTGGTCAGCGCCTTGATCACGCAGAACGTCGACACCCTGCACGATCAGGCTGGCAGTCAGGACGTGATCGAACTGCATGGCAGCCTGCACCGGGTGTTGTGCCTGGATTGCGGCCAGCGCAGCGCGCGTGACGACATTCAGCAGCGGATGGTCGAGCAGAATCCGTATCTGGCCGGGGTCGACGCGATGCAGGCGCCGGACGGCGATACCCTGCTCGATCCGGCCTTCGAAGCACGTTTTCAGACGCCACAATGCCCGTATTGCGCCGGTGAACGGATGAAGCCGGACGTGGTGTTTTTCGGTGAGAACGTGGCGCAGCCGACGGCGGCGCGGGCCATGGCGGCGGCAGAAAATGCCGCGGGATTGTTGGTGGTGGGCTCGTCGCTGATGGCCTATTCGGCGTTTCGTCTGTGCCGGGTGATCGCCGATCGGGGCAAGCCGTTGCTGGCGATCAATCTGGGCAAGACTCGCGCCGATGATCTGCTGGATCTGAAGATCGAGGCGTCATGCGAACAGCTGCTGCCGTTGCTGGTGCAACGCTTGACTTCCTGACTCGCGAAATCCCCTGTAGGAGCGAGCCTGCTCGCGATAGCGTCCTTTCAGCCAAGACTTTCCTCGACTGATACCCCGCCTTCGCGAGCAAGCCCGCTCCCACAGGATCAATGTTCGGCTTTGAGAATATCGAACAGTGCCTGCGCCGCTGCCGACAGCTCATTGCCCGGCTCCGTGAGCACACCAATCGCCCGCTCCACTGAATCATTCAAGGTCAGGCAATGCGCGCCCAGCTCCAGCATCTGGTCGGCGCACAACGCTGGCACCGCACTCACCCCCAGGCCACTGGCGACCATGCGCCCGACGGTTGCCAGTTGATGACTCTCGAATTCCACCGGCAGTTTCATGCCCCGGGCCTGCAAGTGCTCTTCGAGCATCACCCGCACCGTCGACGGCCGTTGCAGGGTGATGAACGGTTCCTGCAGCAGGGTCTGCCAGTCGATCTCTGTGCGCCCGGCCAGCGCGGAATCCTGCGGCACCACTGCGACGAAGCGATCGATGTACAGCGGGGTGAACGTCAGCGAGGTGTTCTGCATCGGCTCGAACGCCACGCCCAGCTCCACCTGCCGGTCGCGGACCATTTCCAGCACTTGCTCGTTGATCACGTCGTTGACCGTGACGTTGACGTTCGGATAGCGCGCGCGAAAGGTCTTGAGGATCGGCGGCAGCAGGTTGCCGGCAAACGACGGCATGGCCGCCAGCGTCACCCGCCCGCGTTGCAGGCTGAAGCGCTGGCGCATTTCGTCTTCGGCGTTGTCCCAGTCGGCAATCAGGCGCCGGGCCAGCGGCAGCAGCGATTCGCCCTCGGCGGTCAGCGCCACATTGCGCGTGTTGCGGCTGAACAGCCGCCCGCCCAGCCCCTCTTCCAGCGCCTTGATGGTCAGGCTCAGAGCCGATTGCGACAGGTGCAAGCGCTCACAGGCCACGGCGAAGCTCAGGCTCTGAGCCACGGCGAGAAAGGCGCGGATCTGTTTGATGGTCATGAGCGCTATGCTTCCGTATCTGCAATCAGTCAATTGTTTAACTTTATCAATCAATCAACCTTAAAAATCAACTTAACAAATATATCCTGCAGCGAGACACTCCAGTCATTCGGCTAGCCAGCCGCCCGACAAACAATAAAAGAGGTGCATATGGCAGGTTTCGACAAGCGCGTGAGTTCCTACGAGGAAGCTCTGGCCGGTCTTGAAGACGGCATGACCGTGATCGCCGGCGGCTTCGGCCTGTGCGGCATTCCGGAAAACCTGATCGCCGAGATCAAGCGCAAGGGCACCCGCGACCTCACCGTGGTTTCCAATAACTGTGGCGTCGACGGTTTCGGCCTCGGTGTGCTGCTGACCGACCGCCAGATCAGCAAGGTGATTGCCTCCTACGTCGGCGAAAACAAACTGTTCGAAGAGCAACTGCTCAAGGGCGACATCGAAGTCATTCTGACCCCGCAAGGCACCCTCGCAGAGAAAATGCGCGCAGGCGGCGCCGGCATCCCGGCCTTCTTCACCGCCACCGGCGTCGGCACCCCGGTCGCCGAAGGCAAGGAAGTGCGCGAATTCAACGGGCGCAAGTACCTGATGGAAGAGTCCATCACCGGCGACTTCGCCATCGTCAAAGGCTGGAAAGCCGACCATTTCGGTAACGTCGTCTACCGTCACACCGCGCAGAACTTCAACCCGCTGGCGGCCACCGCCGGCAAGATCACCGTGGTCGAAGTCGAAGAAATCGTCGAGCCCGGCGAGCTGGATCCGTCGCAGATCCACACCCCCGGCATCTACGTCGACCGGGTCATTTGCGGCACGTTCGAAAAGCGCATCGAACAGCGCACCATCCGCAAATAATCCAGGCTGACGGAGAATAAAAACATGGCACTTACCCGCGAACAAATGGCTCAGCGCGTCGCCCGCGAAATGCAGGACGGCTACTACGTGAACCTCGGCATCGGCATTCCGACCCTGGTCGCCAACTACATTCCCGACGGCATGGAAGTCATGCTGCAATCGGAAAACGGCCTGCTCGGCATGGGCCCGTTTCCGACGGAAGACACCATCGATGCCGACATGATCAACGCCGGCAAACAGACCGTCACCGCGCGCATCGGCGCATCGATTTTCAACTCCGCCGAATCCTTCGCGATGATTCGCGGCGGGCATGTCGACCTGACCGTGCTCGGCGCGTTCGAAGTCGACGTTGAAGGCAACATCGCCTCGTGGATGATTCCCGGCAAACTGGTCAAGGGCATGGGCGGCGCGATGGATCTGGTGGCTGGCGCCGACAACATCATCGTGATCATGACCCACGCCTCCAAGGACGGTGAGTCCAAGCTGTTGGCCAGGTGCAGCCTGCCGCTGACCGGCGCCGGCTGCATCAAGCGCGTGCTGACCGACCTCGCCTACCTGGAAATCGAAAATGGCGCTTTTGTCCTCAAGGAACGCGCACCTGGCGTCAGCGTCGAGGAAATCGTCGCCAAAACCGCTGGTAAACTGATCGTCCCGGATCACGTACCGGAAATGCAGTTCGCTGCCCAGTGAGGAATTCGAAAATGCAAGACGTCGTAATTGTTGCCGCCACCCGCACCGCGATCGGCAGTTTCCAGGGTTCGCTGGCCAGCGTGTCCGCGGTGGATCTGGGCGCTGCGGTGATTCGCCAGTTGCTCGAACAGACCGGTCTGGACGGTGCGCAGGTCGATGAAGTGATCATGGGCCAAGTGCTGACAGCCGGCGCCGGCCAGAACCCGGCGCGTCAGGCCGCGATCAAGGCCGGCCTGCCCCACGCCGTGCCGGCCATGACCCTGAACAAGGTTTGCGGCTCGGGACTGAAAGCCCTGCACCTGGGCGCACAAGCGATCCGTTGCGGCGATGCCGAGGTGATCATCGCCGGCGGTCAGGAGAACATGAGCCTGTCCAACTATGTGATGCCGGGCGCACGCACCGGCCTGCGCATGGGTCACGCGCAAATCGTCGACACCATGATCAGCGATGGCCTGTGGGATGCGTTCAACGATTACCACATGGGCATCACTGCCGAGAATCTGGTCGATAAATATGAGATCAGCCGCGAACAGCAGGACGCCTTCGCCGCCGCCTCGCAGCGCAAAGCCGCTGCGGCCATTGAGGCCGGACGCTTTGTCGATGAGATCACCCCGATCCTGATCCCGCAGCGCAAAGGCGATCCGGTAGCGTTCAAGGTCGACGAACAACCACGCGGCGACACCACCGCCGAATCCCTGGCGAAACTGCGTCCGGCGTTCAAGAAGGACGGCAGTGTCACCGCCGGCAACGCTTCGTCGCTGAACGATGGCGCCGCCGCAGTCATCCTGATGAGCGCCGAGAAAGCCAAGGCCCTGGGCCTGCCGGTACTGGCAAAAATCGCCGCGTATGCCAACGCCGGTGTTGACCCGGCGATCATGGGCATCGGCCCGGTCTCGGCCACCCGTCGCTGCCTGGACAAGGCGGGCTGGAACATCGGCCAACTGGACCTGATCGAGGCCAACGAAGCTTTCGCTGCGCAATCGCTGGCAGTGGCCAAGGATCTGCAATGGGATCTGGACAAGGTCAACGTCAACGGCGGCGCCATCGCCCTCGGTCACCCGATCGGTGCATCGGGCTGCCGCGTGCTGGTGACGCTGCTGCACGAAATGATCAAGCGTGATGCGAAAAAAGGTCTGGCGACCCTGTGCATCGGCGGCGGTCAGGGTGTGGCGCTGGCGCTGGAACGCGGTTAATCCAAAGGAGCAATACAGGCGGCGGACGGATCCACGACATCCGCTCGCTGTCTGGTTTCACCGCTTTTGTGGCGAGGGGATTTATCCCCGATGGGATGCGCAGCAGCCCCAGAATTTTTCGCCTCGACACACATCTTTGCCAGCGCTTCGCACTGGATCGGGGATAAATCC
>NZ_JASCPO010000207.1:0-10612 GCF_029960145.1 Pseudomonas sp. PS01299
AGCGATGTGTCAGTGCATGATGTGCTGGCTGACACGACGCCTTCGCGAGCAAGCCCGCTCCCACAGGGATGGCAGTGTTCTTTAGAGTGTGGCGAGAGCGCGCAATCGCTTGGCATCGAGAATCTCGATCTCGCCATACCCCAACCCGATAATCCCCTGCCCTTGCAGATCCTTGAGGATCTGGTTGGTGGTCTGCCGTGACAGCGACAGCATCGACGCCAGCTGCTCCTGCGGCAGTTGCAGGACCCGGCGTGGCGCATCGATTTCACCGTAGCCCTCGGCGATCATCAGCAAGCGATGGGCCAGGCGTGCCGGAGCCGGCAGCAGGCTCAATTGTTCGAGATTGATAAAGGTCAGGCGCAGTTTGTGGCTCATCAGCAATGCCAGATGGCGCCAGTACACCGGCTGTTCGTCGAGGATTTTCAGCAGCGTGGCCTGCGGGATATTCAGCAGGGTGCACGGCCCGACCGCATACGCATCATGAGTGCGTGGCTGGCCGTCGAACAGGCAGATTTCGCCGAACCAGTGCGGCGCCTCCACCAGGCTCAGCAACGCCTCCTTGCCCTGCTCGCTCACCGCGCCGATTCGGATCGCGCCGTCGAGCACCGCGTACAGGCCGCAGGGCGGATCACCGCGCTGGAACAGGCGCTGCCCCGCCGTCAGCCGCCGCTCCCGGGCCGCCGCCAACAGACTATCCTGAAAGGATGCCGGCAGATGACTGAACCATTGCCCGGTCAGCAGCCGTGAACGCTTATCCATGATCACTCCCAATTGTCGCCTGCCTGACAGAGCGAACGCCGAACCCGAGGCATGCTGCACGCACCCTACAGGAGGAACAACAATGAAAAGCCTCGTCGACCATCTCAGTCAATACGCCGCCTACCACCGCGACCCGCGCAACATCGCCAGCCACTTTATCGGCATTCCGCTGATCGTGGTGGCGGTGGCGGTGTTGCTGTCGCGACCAGAATGGTCACTGGGCGGCTTGTGGATCTCTCCCGCGGTGCTGCTGGCGCTGGCGTCGGCGTGGTTCTACCTGCGCCTGGAACTGAAGCTGGGCGTTCTGATGACGCTGTTGATGGGCCTGTCGGTCTGGGCCGGGCATGCGCTGGCGCAGCAGAGCACCATGGTCTGGCTGAGCAGCGGGCTGGCGATGTTTGTGATTGGCTGGGTAATCCAGTTTGTCGGGCACCACTACGAGGGGCGCAAACCGGCGTTTGTCGATGACGTGAGCGGGCTGATCGTCGGGCCGCTGTTTGTGGTGGCGGAAGTGGCCTTCCTGCTCGGCATGCGCCATGAGTTGAAAGAGCAGATCGAGGCGCGGGCGGGGGTGGTGCGGGTCAATCCGAATCGCGCGGCTGTATAGGCCGCTTTCGCGAGCAAGCCCGCTCCCACAATGGAATACGTTCCAAAGGTGGGAGCGAGCCTGCTCGCGAAGCTTTTGACTTTAGAGGCCGGCGACTTTCTGCCAGACCTTCGGCTTGAAGAACAGCGTTTCACCCTTGGCCAGTCCGATCAGGCTGTCGTGATCCTTCACCACTTCCGCCTCGATCAGATCGGTCTGCCCTTCCACCTTCAACGTCACCCGCGTGGTCGCGCCCAATGGGCGAATATCACGCACTTCAGCGGCGTGGTGATCTTCCAGTTCATGCTTGGACAACGACACTTCGTGCGGACGGAACAGCACATGGTTGTCATCGCTGAGCAGCAAGCGGTTCGAGTCGCCGAGGAAGTGATAAACGAAATCGCTGGCCGGGTTTTCGTAGACGTCGCCCGGTGAGCCGATCTGCTCGATCACGCCCTTGTTCATCACCACGATGCGGTCGGCGACTTCCATCGCTTCTTCCTGGTCGTGGGTCACGAACACCGAGGTCAGGTTGATGTCTTCGTGCAGGCGCGCGAGCCAGCGGCGCAGCTCTTTACGCACCTTGGCGTCGAGAGCGCCGAACGGCTCGTCGAGCAGCAGCACTTTCGGTTCAACCGCCAAGGCACGGGCCAGGGCGATACGCTGACGCTGACCGCCGGAGAGTTGCTCCGGGTAGCGATCCGACAGCCAGTCCAGTTGCACCATGTTCAGCAGTTCGTGGACCTTGGTCGCGATCTGGCTTTCGCTCGGGCGCTGGTTTTTCGGTTTCATGCGCAGGCCGAACGCGACGTTGTCGAATACCGTCATGTGGCGGAACAAGGCGTAGTGCTGGAACACGAAACCGACGTTGCGATCACGCACGTCGTGGCCGGAGACGTCTTCGCCGTGAAACACGATGTTGCCCTGATCCGGGGTCTCCAGGCCGGCGATGATCCGCAGCAGCGTGGTCTTGCCGCAGCCGGACGGGCCGAGCAGCGCCACCAGTTCACCGCTGTGGATGTCCAGGCTGATGTTGTCCAGCGCCTTGAACGCATTGAAATTCTTGCTGACGTTACGCACTTCGATCGACATGAATTATTCCTCCGCGGCGCTGGCGCGCAGGCGGTTGATACGGTTTTCGCTCCACTGCTTGAGCAGCAGGATGAAGAGCGCCAGGATCAGCAACAGGCTCGCCACGGCGAACGCGGCCACGTGGTTGTATTCGTTGTAGAGGATCTCGACGTGCAGCGGCAAGGTGTTGGTCACCCCGCGAATGTGCCCGGAAACCACCGACACCGCACCGAACTCACCCATGGCCCGCGCGGTACACAGCACCACGCCATAGATCAGACCCCACTTGATGTTGGGGACGGTGACATGCCAGAACATCTGCCAGCCATTGGCGCCGAGCAACCGCGCGGCTTCCTCTTCCTGCGTGCCTTGTTCCTGCATCAGCGGAATCAGCTCGCGGGCCACGAACGGCACGGTGACGAAGATCGTCGCCAGCACGATGCCCGGCAGGGCGAACACGATCTGGATGTCGTGATCCTGCAGCCACGGGCCGAACAGGCCCTGAGCGCCGAACATCAGCACGTAGACCAGACCAGCGATCACCGGCGACACCGAGAACGGCAGGTCGATCAGCGTCACCAGCATGCTCTTGCCACGGAACGAATATTTGCTCACGCACCATGCGGCGCTGACCCCGAACACCAGGTTCAGCGGCACCGAAATCAGCACGGCGATCACCGTGAGTTTCAGCGCCGACAAGGCGTCCGGTTCAAAGATCGCGGTGAAGAACGCGCCGAGGCCGTTCTTCAAACCCTGCGACACCACGATGAACAGCGGCAGCACCAGAAACAGGAAAAAGATCAGCCAGCCGAGACCGATCAGCACGCGCCGTGAAGTAGCACTGCCACGGCGTGCAGCGTTGGCCGAGGACGCGGCCGCAATAGACGATTGGGACATGTTCGCGCCTCCTTATGGGGTTTCGATGCGCCGCTGCAACAGGTTGATCAGCAGCAACAGGACGAAGGAAACCACCAGCATCAGCACGCCGATGGAAGTGGCGCCGGTGTAATCGTACTGGTCGAGCTTGACCATGATCAGCAGCGGCAGGATCTCGGTTTTCATCGGCATGTTGCCGGCGATGAAAATCACCGAGCCGTACTCACCGACACCGCGGGCGAACGCCAGGGCAAAACCGGTCAGCCAGGCGGGCAACAGCGCTGGCAAGAGGATATGGCGGAACACCTGCAAAGGTTTCGCGCCAAGGCAGGCAGCGGCCTCTTCGACTTCACGGGGAATGTCAGCCAGTACCGGCTGCACCGTGCGCACCACGAACGGCAGGGTGACGAAAGTCAGCGCGAGGGTGATGCCCAGCGGCGTGTAGGCAATCTTGAAACCGAGGTCGGCGGCAAACTGGCCGACCAGACCGGTCGGGGTGTACAGCGCGGTCAGGGCGATACCGGCCACCGCCGTCGGCAGGGCGAACGGCAGGTCGATCATCGCGTCGATCACCTTGCGCCCGGGGAAGGTGTAGCGCACCAGCACCCAGGCCAGCAGCGTACCGATGATGCCGTTGATGATCGCCGCACACAGCGCGGTGCCGAAGCTCAGCTTCAACGCTGCCAGCACGCGTGGCGCGGTGATGATCGTCCAGAACTGATCCCAGGTGAGTTGGGCGGCGTGGACGAACATCGCCGCCAGCGGGATAAGCACAATCAGGCTGAGGTACACCAAGGTGTAGCCCAGCGTCAGCCCGAAGCCGGGTATGACGGGGGAGATACGACGCGACATAAAAGTCCTTGGTTAAAAAGCATTCCGCTGAACGCACCAATGTGGGAGCAAGCCCTGTGGTGAGGGGATTTATCCCCGACCGACTGCGAAGCAGTCGCAAAACCAGAGTTCGCGGTAGATTTGATTCACCGCAAAGGTCGGCATTGGGGCTGCTGCGCAACCCATCGGGGATGAATCCCCTCACCACAAAAGCTCACTCCCACATCTCAAGTGCCTAAACTTCAGGCTCATTGTGGAGCAGATTACTGCGCCTGATAGATCTGGTCGAACACGCCACCGTCGTTGAAGAACTTCGGTTGTGCGGATTTCCAGCCGCCGAAGTCCTTGTCGATCGTCACGAGTTCCAGTTTCGGGAACTGCTGGGCGTACTTCGCCGCCACGTCCTTGTCGCGCGGGCGGTAGAAGTTCTTCGCGGCGATCTCCTGACCGGCCGGGCTGTACAGGTGCTTCAAGTAGGCTTCGGCGATCTGCTCGTTGCCCTTCTTCTCGGCGTTCTTGTCGACCACCGCCACCGGTGGCTCGGCAAGGATCGACAGCGAAGGCACAACGATGTCGAACTTGTCGGCGCCGCCGTCTTCTTTCAGCGCCAGGAACGCTTCGTTTTCCCAGGCCAGCAACACGTCTCCCTGACCGTTGTTGACGAAGGTGATGGTCGAGCCGCGAGCACCGGTGTCCAATACCGGCACGTGCTTGAACAGGGTCTGTACGTATTCTTTGGCTTTTTCTTCGCTGCCGCCGTTGGCTTTCAGGCCATAGGCCCACGCGGCGAGGAAGTTCCAGCGTGCACCACCGGAGGTTTTCGGGTTCGGGGTGATCACCGAAACGTCGTTCTTGACCAGGTCGCCCCAGTCCTTGATGCCTTTCGGGTTGCCCTTGCGCACCAGGAACACGATGGTTGAGGTGTACGGGGTGCTGGCGTCCGGCAGACGCTTCTGCCAGTCGGCCGGCAGGGTCTTGCCGAGCTTGGCGATTTCGTCGATGTCGCCGGCCAGGGCCAGGGTCACGACGTCGGCACGCAGACCGTCGATCACCGCCCGGCCCTGCTTGCCCGAACCGCCGTGGGATTGCTGGATTTTCACGGTGTCGCCGGCATGATCCTTCTGCCAGAACTTGATGAATTCGGCGTTGTAGTCCTGATACAGCTCGCGCGTCGGGTCGTACGACACATTGAGCAGTTCGTAATCCTTGGCAACCGCGGAACCGGCAAACACAGCACTGGCCAGCGCGGCCAAAGCGTAACGGCGAATCGACGACATGGTGAAAGCTCCTGGAATTCTTGGTGGTGGCTTTTTCTTATGTGTTGCTGGAATCGGGTTGCTCATTCAAAGATCGCCGCCTGCGCCAGCGCTTGCGCACAGCCCCCTGCAAAAGCTGGCGCAGGCTGCGATCTTTTTCAGCTCGGCTTGTTACCCGGCTGCTGCAAACGGAATTTCTCTTTGCGTTCGATCTGCACGACCTGGGCGTTGTGCACAGTGATCTCCACCGCGCCAAACCGCAGATCGCGCAGGGCGCTCTGGATTTCACGCAAGATGGTGGTTTCGTCCTGACCGTCAACGCTGCGAAGGGATGCGCTCATGGTGCTGCTCCTTTGAATGGGATACGCCTTGCAGTGGGCGGCACTGCGTTCGGCGTGGGAGCAATATAAGAGAGGCGCAGATATTCTTAAAAAGACTATTTAAGAATGTTTATATAACTAGAAAACATTATCTGACAGGGCAAGGGTTTGCGCAGTGTTCAACGAGTTTGAAGCCTGTATGAAACCTTGTGGTGAGGGGATTCATCCCCGATGGACTGCGTAGCAGTCCCTGTTTTTTAGGGCCGCTGCGCGACCCATCGGGGATAAATCCCCTCACCACAGGTTTTGTGTCAGCCATAACAGGACTGCTAACCGATAACAGGTGCTCTGGTCCAATCAATCTCCCCCGCCGGCACCGGCCGCCCAAACCAGTACCCCTGCCCCAGATCACATTCCTGCTCCAGCAGAAATGCCGCCTGCTCGGCCTGCTCGATCCCCTCGGCATGCACCTGCATGCCCATGCTGCGGGCCAGGGCGACGATCACCCGAACGATGGCTGCGTCATCCTCGTCCCACGGCAGACCGGCGACAAAACCCTGATCGATCTTGAGCTTCTGCACCGGCAAGCGCTTGAGCCGCAACAACGACGAGTACCCGGTGCCAAAGTCATCGATGGCCAGGCGAATGCCCAATTCACGCAAGCGATGCATCTGCTCCAGCGCCACTTCCGGGTCATCCATCACCGCGCTTTCGGTGACTTCCAGCTCCAGATACGCCGGATCCAGCCCGGTCTCGTGCAGCACCTGCGCCACCTGCTGATACAGCTCACGCCGGGCAAACAGGCGCGACGACACATTCACCGCGACAAACGACAACACAATCCCGGCCTGCTGCCATTGACACATCTGCGAACACGCCTGACGCATCACCCAGGCGTCGATTTCGGCGATCAGCCCGGTGCGCTCGGCGATCGGGATGAATTCCGCCGGTGACACCAGACCGCGCTGCGGATGCTCCCAGCGCACCAGCGCTTCGACGCCGATCAGGCGACTGCTGTGCAAATCGTGAACCGGTTGGTAATAGACGCGCAGCTCCTGCTGCTCCAGCGCGCGACGCAGCTCGAAGGCAATCTCGACCCGTTGCTGCGCATGGGCGGTCAACTCTTCGGTGTACAGCGCGTAGCCGTTTCGGCCGCTGCTCTTGGCCTTGAACAGCGCGGCGTCGGCATTGCGCAGCAATTGATCGGCACTCAATGCATCACTGGGGAACAGGCTGATACCGATACTGGCGTTGATGAACAGCTGATGCCGCTCGATGCTGAACGGTTCCTTCAGCGCATCGAGAATGCGCTGGGCCAGCGCCGCTGCCTGAACCAGTTGTGGACAACTTTCCGCCAGCACCGCGAATTCGTCACCGCCGAGCCGTGCCAGGGTAATCCCGGGGCCGAACAGGTCCTGCAGGCGCGCCGCCACCGCTTTGAGCAGGCGATCGCCGACGTTGTGCCCGAGGCTGTCGTTGATCATCTTGAAGTGATCCAGATCGATCATCAGCAGGGCGCAGCCACGCTTGTGGATCTGCGCCGAGGCCAGCGCCTGCTCGGCGCGGTCGCTGAACAACAGGCGATTGGGCAGGTCGGTCAGCGGGTCGTGATGGGCGAGGTGCTTGAGTTCGTGTTCGGAGTCCTTGATCGCACTGATGTCGGAAAATACCGCCACGTAGTGACTGAGCCGGCCCTGATCATCGTGAATCACGCGGATGGTCTGCCACTGTGGATAAATCTCGCCGCTCTTGCGTCGGTTCCAGATCTCACCGCTCCATTCGCCCTCGCTCTCCAGCGTGGCGAACATCGCCTGGTAAAAGCCCGGCGGATGGTGGCCGGACTTGAACAGGCTTGGCTGATGGCCGAGAACTTCGTCGTACTGGTAGCCGGTGATTTCCATGAACGCACGGTTGACGTGCACGATCAGGCCCTGATGATTGGTGACCAGCACCCCTTCGCGGGTGCAATCGAACACCGCTGCCGCCTGACGCAGGCGTTCACGGTCGGACTGACGCTCGCGTAGCCGCGCACCAATGCCGAGAAATTCGCACAATCTGGCCCGTGCCAGGAAAATCAGGCCAGCGCTGACGGCAGCCCAGACGTAACCGTTGATCAGTTGCCATCGCTGCAGATCGACAGACTCATCAAAGAAACTGTTCAATAAGTAACCAGTTCCCTGCAGCCAGACCACAGCAAGCAACAGGTAGAGCAGCGCTGCACGCAAGGCATCGCGGTAAGTGGCAGGCATTCGGCTGTCCATGTCCCTACAAAAAAGGCTGGAATTATAGGTCAAGAAACATCCAGCGACTCTTATCTGAAAGGGCGACTGGTTTTATCTGTGTGCTTGGTGATAATGCAACGGCTGTTTTTATCTTTATCGAGGGCCCTATAGCCTATGTGGTACGAAGGTTTTCTTGGCTTGTCGGCCTGGTCTCTGGTCGCGGTCACCCTGCTGATGACCCACGTGACAATTGTCGCCGTCACGGTCTATCTGCACCGTTACTCGGCCCATCGCTCGCTGGAGCTGAATGCCGGCCTGAAACACTTTTTCCGTTTCTGGCTGTGGCTGACCACGGCGCAGAACACCCGCGAGTGGACTGCCATCCACCGCAAACACCACGCCAAATGCGAAACCGAAGATGACCCGCACAGCCCGGTCATCAAGGGTCTGTCCACCGTGCTGCGCAAAGGCGCCGAGCTGTATCGCGCCGAAGCCGAGAACCCGGAGACCCTGCGCATCTACGGCAAGAACTGCCCCGAAGACTGGATCGAGCGCAACCTCTACAGCCGCTACCCGTTGCTGGGCGTGGCGATCATGGGCGTCATCGACCTGCTGCTGTTCGGCACCATCGGCATCACCATCTGGGCGATCCAGATGATGTGGATCCCGGTCTGGGCGGCCGGCGTGGTCAACGGTCTGGGTCACGCCATCGGCTACCGCAACTTCGAATGCCGCGACGCGGCGACCAATCTGGTGCCGTGGGGCATCCTGATCGGCGGCGAAGAACTGCACAACAATCATCACACCTACCCCAACTCGGCCAAGCTGTCGGTGAAGAAGTGGGAGTTCGACCTCGGCTGGGCGTGGATCAAGGTCTTCAGCTTCTTCGGTCTGGCCAAAGTGCAGCGTGTGGCACCGATTGCCCACCGCGTCGAAGGCAAGGGCCATCTGGACATGGACACCGCCATGGCGATCCTCAACAACCGCTTCCAGATCATGGCCCAGTACCGCAAATTGGTGATCGGCCCGCTGGTCAAGCAGGAGCTGGACAAGGTCGATCATTCGGTACGTCATCAATTCCATCGGGCCAAGCGCCTGCTGTCGCGGGAAACCAGCCTGCTGGAAGACCGTCATCACTTGCGCATCCAGAACATGCTCGAGCACAGCCAGGCGCTGAAGGTCATTTACGAGAAACGTCTGGCCCTGCAGCAGATCTGGGTCAAGACCAGCGCCAATGGCCACGACATGCTCGCCGCCATCAAGGAATGGGTGCACGAGGCCGAAGCCAGCGGCATCCAGTCCCTGCGTGAATTTGCCGACCAGCTGAAAACCTACTCGCTGCGCCCCGCCGCAGCCTGACCGCCATGAACGAATCCCCTCGCCACAGGGGATTCATCCCCGATCGGTAGCGCAGCTACCGCAAATTTGTCGACGCGTTCTCATTGCTGAAACGCGTCATATCTACCGCCCGGCGGGAGCAAGCTCCCTCGCCACAAAAGCGCGGAACTTAGCACCGAAAGCCCTATCTCAAAGACACTTCGCCACCCCGGCGGGCTGTACTGTGGCCGTTGTCGAAATTGCGGCACACCTTTTGAGAAATGTGCCGATGGTCAACAACAATCAAAAAGACTCATCCCTTGCGCAGTGGCCCGAGGCCGCGCAAACCCTGATGGCGCTGATGCACGCCCAAGGCGAAGTCGCCCGGCTGAGCGAGCGCGAACAACTGTTCAGTTCATTGCTGGTGAGCGTCAACGCGGTGCTCTGGGCGTTCAATTGGGAAACCCGTCAGGTGCTGTATGTCAGCCCTGCCTACGAGCGGATTTTCGGTCGCTCCGCAGGCCTGTTGCTGGCCGACTACAACCAGTGGCGCGACAGCATCTACCCCGACGACCTCGACTATGCCGAACGCAGCCTTGCCGAAGTGCTGCAAAAAGGTGCTGTGGAAGACCGCGAGTACCGGATCATCGCCGCCGACGGTCAGGTGCGCTGGCTCAGCGACAAATGCTTCATCAACCGTCAGGACGAACCCGGGCAACCGGTGATCATCGTCGGCATCGCCGAAGACATCACCGACAAGAAGCACATGGAAACCGAGCTGCATCGCCTGGCGACCACCGACGTACTGACCCAGAGCAGCAACCGCCGCCATTTCTTCGAATGCGCCAACCGCGAGTTCGAAGAGGCACGCCTGCAAGGTGCACCACTGGCCTTCCTGCTGCTGGACATCGATGATTTCAAGCTGATCAACGACAGCTACGGCCACCCGGCGGGTGACAACGTGCTGCAACGGATCGCCGAATGCGGGCGCGCTTCGTTACGCCGGGGTGATTTGTTCGGACGTATCGGCGGCGAGGAGTTCGCTGCGGTGTTTCCCGGTTGCGCACCGGACATGGCGCTGCAAGTGGCCGAGCGGCTGCAGCAGGAGATTCAGCGCCTGAGTTTCAACCACGAGGGGCAGACATTCGGCATCACCGTCAGCCAGGGCCTGACCAGCCTCAGGGATGGCGACGACAGTCTCGAGAGCCTGTTCGCCAGAGCGGATGCGGCCATGTACGAGGCAAAACGGCAGGGCAAGAACCGGATCATTTCTGCCTGATCCAGAATTTCAGCAACCCAAATATCCAATGTGGGAGCGGGCTTGCTCGCGAAGGCGGTAGGTCATTCAGCATTTATGTTGGCTGATACACCGCC
>NZ_JASCPO010000208.1:0-10554 GCF_029960145.1 Pseudomonas sp. PS01299
GACTTCAAGTGTCCGATCGAGGTTATGGACGAGGTGATGCAGGAAGCTATGGCTATGCGGCATGATGCTCCAGCTTCAATTCAATAACCGTGTTGCACTCAGCTCCTGTAACCGCCGGGTTTTTAAGTTTTTGAATAGTTAATTTCTATTCGTTATTCTGTTTGTACTTTTTTCAAAGTATTTTTGATTGCATTTTTCAGCTCGGTCCAGTCTTTTGCTTTTTCGCTATGGATGGGCGCTTCCCAGTTGTAATTTGAGATTAATGATACTTTGAATGCGCCGTGTTCACTAAACTCCGGATACCAACCAATATCAATTATTTGCTGGAAGGGAAGAATGGCTTGAAATAGATCTTCTTTGAGTTCATCCAATATGATGGATATATCAGCGGACTGATCCAGCTGAGAAATATCATCGAATGTTACAGTTCCGCCTAGTTTTTCTATTTCTGTAATAAGCATGTTTTATTTCTTCTTTTTCGTGAGTTTTTTAAATGCATCTTCGGAAATTGGATGTCCATGAATTGTATTTGCACTGAGCTCAACCCTCATGAATCGAGTTTCTTTTCCATCGTTTGCGCCGATTGTTCGTCCCATGTCGATCACTTTCCAAGGTTTCCCGTTGTTAACCTCTTGGCCATGCTCAAAAGCATGTCGTTCTAAAGCTTCAATGTCTGTGCCTGGTGCATACTTGGCTGCTCCGCCATTTGCTGTTGACTTTACAACAGATGGCCAAGGAGCCTTGGGTGCTACGTGCTTATTTCCGTGGTTGGTCCATTGAACATCTGGAGATTTTGGTGCTCCGTCATCCACATTTGCTTTACGTGAGGGATCTTCTATTTTTCCGGGCTTGCAGTTTGGTCCTCCGGGGCAATCGGAACTCAATCCCAGTGGGTCGATCCATCCAGTAGGGTTAGGCACGTACTGATAGTTGTTCAACCCACCCGCAAGCTTGATCGGATCCGGTGTCAAAAACCGCCCAGTCCCCGGATTGTAGTAGCGGTGCCGGTTGTAATGTAACCCCGTCTCGGCATCGAAATACTGACCCTGGAAGCGCAGCGGGTTATCAATCTCGCTGACGTCCAGCGCAGCGAGGTTACCGTAGGCGCGGTACTTCGCCGACCACATGATCTCGCCACTGTAGTCGGTGAGTTCCTGCGGTGTGCCCAGATGATCGAGTTGATAGTAAAACGGCGTGGCTTTGCGCGGGCCTTCGCCGTCGAGCATCGCCAATGGACGGAAGCTACCGGGCTCATAGATGTAGCTGCGGTAGCGGTTTTCGGCGCTTTCGGCGATCAGTCGTTCACCTTGCCACAGGAATTCGGTTGTCTGGCCTTCGACGGTTTTTTCGATGCGTCGGCCGAAGGCGTCGTATTTGTAGGACGCGGTTTTGCCGCTCGGCAGGCTGACGCCGATGAGGCGGTGCTGGCAGTCGTAGCGGTATTCGGTGACGAGTTTCTGGCCGGCACCACGGCGTTCGCGGATCAGGTTGCCGTAGGCATCGTAGTCGTAATGGCGGTCGCCCTGCATCAGCAGGCGGTTGCCTTTGACGTTGGCCAGGTTCGCTGTGCCTTCGTTGTTTTGACCCAGCAGGTTACCGGCTGGATCATGGGCGAAGCTTTCCGGTGTGGCGCCGCGCACGCTGATGAGTCGGTCGAGCGGGTCGTAGTGGTAGCTGCGCTTGCCTTTGCGGCTGTCATCGATACCGGCGAGATTGCCGTTGGCGTCGTAGTTGTATCGACGCTGAAACAGGTTCTTGTCTCGCTGGCCGACTGTGTGGGCTTGCAAGCGACCCTGCTCATCGTACTGGTATTGGCTGAGCAGCAGACCTTGTTGGCGTTGCTGTTCGCGTCCGGCGCTGAACTGGTGAGCGGTCAGGCGAGAGCCATTGAGGTCGATGCTGCTCAGACGTCCGCCGGGCAGGTGACGGTAGTCAAGTTTGCTGCCATCGGGCAGGCGGCAGTGGTTCAGTTGGCCGACGCTGTCATATTCGTAACGTGTGGTGCCCCAGCCTTGGTGTTCAGTGATCAGGCGATCTTGCACATCGTATTCGTAGGCGAGTGGCCAATTGCCGTCGTCGACATTTACCAGACGACCCAGTCCGTCGTAGCTGTAGTGAATCTCTTCGCCATCGGCGAGGATTTTTACCAACAGGCGGCCAGAAGCATCGCGCTGGTATTCGGTAACGAGTTCGCTGCCGTCATCGCCGAATTCGGTTTTCTTCAGCAACTGGCCATTAAGATCGTATTCGTAAGCCGTGCGGCGACCGTCGAAACCGGTCTCCTGCTGGATCAGGCCGTTCGAGTAATAGTCGAGTTGATAGCGTTCACCGCGCTCGTTCTCGATCTCGGTGAGGTTGAGTTGCGAGTTGTCGTAGCGATAGCGCAGTTGGCTGCCGTCCGGATTGATGCGGCGGCTGACAAGGTGCAGGTTGTCGGCGTATTCGTAGCGAGTGATGCGGCCGAGTTCGTCACGTTCGGCGGTGACGTTGCCATAGGCGTTGTAGGTGAAGGCACGTGTTGCGCTGTGCTAGGCGGTTGGCCGCATTCCGTTGGTATTGGGTGATGGCGCGGATTCTTCCTTACGAGTGATCTGACGACCCAGTGCGTCGTAGCGATACTTCCGTTGACCTCCGTCCGGCAGACGCTCTTCCGGAAAAAGGGGACGGATCTGTTTCTGAAAAAGCGGCTAGAACAGGGGGATTTTCACTCCCTTTTGAATCAAAAAAGGGGGGCAAGCCGGAAAATAAACCTGTCCCCTTAGTCCCCCTTAGTCTCGTCTGTAAGGTCGGTGACCTGATTACTTCGCCATAGTCGCAATTTCGACTATCCACACACGCGAATGACTCATCTCAACGTTATTCTTTCACCCATTTATCCAAAGGAAGTTTCTCAGTTTTTTTTGCAAACAATTCTTTTGCTTCCCGAAGAGTCATGTGGTTTGGGCCGCTATAAGTGTCAAGGTTGCTAGTTCCATTGTCTTCCCATTTGCATAGGTCGCAAATTTCATAATTACCAAGCACTGAAAGCGTGCGGTATTTACAGCACGGGCAAGGCATCAGAGTTTCAATTTCTCCAGATACCTCGTACTCTCCAATATTCAATTGTTTTAATTTTTTTGATAAGAATACGTTTGTTACGCCTTTATAGCTTGATGTTAGGGCAAGCAAGATAAGTTCGTCATATTTTTTATCATCGATGTCGCTAGGTAGATCGTCCCCGCTAGCAATAAGGCTCTGCAGTTGCTCTGATAGTGTGAAGAATTCAGGATTGCTCTCATCAATACTCCACCAATCGAGGAGATGAGATTCTCGCTCGTCATGGTCAAGCAAAATCAAAATTGCCTTTGAGATTTTTTTTATAGCATCGTGTCGATCAATTTTGGTCATTTTATAAACCCTTAGCCAATTCAATGGCGGATTGGAAGGCGTCGGCGCTTCTACCATCATCTCTATAAAATGTTCTAATTTCTCTGGATTTCAAGTGTCCAACAAATATTCTTCCAGTTGCTGGGTCATGTTTGATTACAAAATTTCCGACATTCGTTTCGTTAAAGCTTCCTGATTCTTTCGAGAATTCTTTCGCCTGTTTTAAGTATTCAGTTTGGCTTATGTTTCCGAATTCTTTTTGATCAATTACATGCTTTTGATAATGAGGTTGCAACTTCCCAGAAGAAAATCCCTTCCAATTGACAGATGCGGCCGCCGTTGGAACCTGCGCATCTCCTTGATTTACTCTGGCTTTGTCCTCAGGCGCCTCAGCGCCTTGGCCAGGGATGCATTTATCTCCGCCAGGACAAGTGTTCAGACCAAGCGGATCTACCCAACCCGTAGGATTAGGCACGTACTGATAGTTGTTCAACCCACCCGCGAGCTTGATCGGATCCGGCGTCAAAAACCGCCCAGTGCCCGGATTGTAGTAGCGGTGCCGGTTGTAATGTAACCCCGTCTCGGCATCGAAGTACTGACCTTGGAAGCGCAGCGGATTATCAATCTCGCTGACGTCCAGCGCGGCGAGGTTACCGTAGGCGCGGTACTTCGCCGACCACATGATCTCGCCGCTGTAATCTGTGAGTTCTTGCGGCGTGCCGAGGTGATCAAGCTGATAGTAGAACGGCGTAGCTTTGCGTGGACCTTCGCCGTCGAGCATTGCCAGAGGGCGGAAGCTGCCAGGTTCGTAAATGTAGCTGCGGTAGCGGTTTTCCGCGCTTTCAGCGATCAATCGTTCGCCTTGCCACAGAAACTCGGTAGTGTGGCCGTCGACGGTTTTTTCGATACGGCGACCAAAGGCGTCGTATTTGTAGGATGCGGTACTGCCGCTCGGCAGGCTGACGCCGATGAGGCGGTGCTGGCAGTCGTAGCGGTATTCGGTGACGAGTTTCTGGCCGGCACCACGGCGTTCGCGGATCAGGTTGCCGTAGGCATCGTAGTCGTAATGGCGGTCGCCCTGCATCAGCAGGCGGTTGCCTTTGACGTTGGCCAGGTTCGCTGTGCCTTCGTTGTTTTGACCCAGCAGGTTACCGGCTGGATCATGGGCGAAGCTTTCCGGTGTGGCGCCGCGCACGCTGATGAGTCGGTCGAGCGGGTCGTAGTGGTAGCTGCGCTTGCCTTTGCGGCTGTCATCGATACCGGCGAGATTGCCGTTGGCGTCGTAGTTGTATCGACGCTGAAACAGGTTCTTGTCTCGCTGGCCGACTGTGTGGGCTTGCAAGCGACCCTGCTCATCGTACTGGTATTGGCTGAGCAGCAGACCTTGTTGGCGTTGCTGTTCGCGTCCGGCGCTGAACTGGTGAGCGGTCAGGCGAGAGCCATTGAGGTCGATGCTGCTCAGACGTCCGCCGGGCAGGTGACGGTAGTCAAGTTTGCTGCCATCGGGCAGGCGGCAGTGGTTCAGTTGGCCGACGCTGTCATATTCGTAACGTGTGGTGCCCCAGCCTTGGTGTTCAGTGATCAGGCGATCTTGCACATCGTATTCGTAGGCGAGTGGCCAATTGCCGTCGTCGACATTTACCAGACGACCCAGTCCGTCGTAGCTGTAGTGAATCTCTTCGCCATCGGCGAGGATTTTTACCAACAGGCGGCCAGAAGCATCGCGCTGGTATTCGGTAACGAGTTCGCTGCCGTCATCGCCGAATTCGGTTTTCTTGACCAACTGGCTGTTGAGGTCGTACTCGTAGGCAGTGCGACGACCGTCGAAGCCGGTTTCCTGTTGGATCAGGCCGTTGGCGTAGTAGTCGAGGTGATATTGCTCGCCGCGCTCGTTCTCTATTTCGGTAAGCAGCAGTCCCGCATTGTCGTAGCGGTAGCGCAGTTGGCTGCCGTCCGGATTGATGCGACGACTGACAAGATGCAGGTTGTCAGCATATTCGTACTGGGTAATGCGCCCAAGTTCGTCTCGCTCGGCGGTGACGCGACCATACGGGTTATAGGTGAAGGCACGGCTGGCGCCACCGGGTAGGATCACCTGAATCAGACGGTCAACGGCATCCCATTGGTATTGAGTAATGGCGCCCGTTTCATCTTGGCGAGTGATTTGCCGCCCAAGTGCATCGTAACGGTATTTACGTTTCCCACCATCCGGTAACTGCTCTTCAAGCAATTCGCCGAGGTTGTTCCAACCTAACCTATGGCGGCTGCCATCCTGGTTTAGAATCTCTAAAAGACGACCTTGATCATCGTAAGAGTAATACGTTGAATTACCGTCGGGATCAATTTGTTGAGTGATATCACCTTGTTTGTTTCGTATATATTTCCAGATCGCATCGCCACGACGAACTTCGGACACAAAGCCGAATTTGTAGTCGTAAAGTGTAGGTGTGTCCTCTGGCGGAATTACTGCTTCCAATCGACCCGCGTCGTTGTACTGGTATTCCGTGATTGCGCCTAATGGATTCTTTTCGGCAACAAGACGGCCCTTTTCGTCGTAGATGTTGCTGTGTTCCGCTCCACCCGGTTCGACTTTGCTGATGAGTCTGGCGTGATCGTCATGAGTGTAGATTTCCTCACTGCCATCAGCGTTAGTAACAGTGACGCTTCCATTATCGTCCCAAGTATAGCGGGCATCCATCTGTGTAAAGTTTGCCCAATGATGGATGCATCGAGAGGATTTTCCTTCGTTCTC
This sequence comes from Pseudomonas sp. PS01299, assembly GCF_029960145.1. Classification (NCBI taxonomy): domain Bacteria; kingdom Pseudomonadati; phylum Pseudomonadota; class Gammaproteobacteria; order Pseudomonadales; family Pseudomonadaceae; genus Pseudomonas; species Pseudomonas sp. PS01299. The sequence continues at coordinate 6,119 of NZ_JASCPO010000208.1, forward strand.
CCATTCCCAGAAGAAGCTCGCACCACCAGCTAGTTGCCTTTCGAGAATTACGTTTTGGTGGTTATAGGAATAAAGCTCACTTTCACCCGCGGCGTTTTTCGCTTCCACGAGGCGACTGTGCTCGTCGTATCGATAAGTGACAAGTGTTTGAATGGTGGCCCAAGCATCTTCCAGGTTGTCTGCAGGGATGAACTGCTGATAATCGACAGATACAATATGCTTGCGATTATAGCGAATTAATAATGCTCGTCCCGCACCGTTATCTACACGTTTGATTCGTCCATGAATATCGCGAGTAATATGAAGCCGATTACGATACCGGTCAGTAATTGCAATAAGTGTTGCGCCTTCGCTGTTGTACCTGAAGTGATAGAACAGCGGGCGCTCGCCTGCCTGGGTCAGAATGAGTTCAGATGGATCATCACCAATAAAGATAGCCGCTTTTGCTAGGCTATTGGTTATTGCTGACCGTTGTTCGCTAGGAAGCGGAAAGTTGGTGATGCGATTTTCATGATCTGTCCAGACAATCCCGTCGTCATTCACTTGGACTCGCTGCGCAAGAGCGTGACTCCACCCGTAGCCTAGTCCACAGTCTACTTCTGCTGCGCTAGTACGATATAGGCGGGTCCATTCGAATGGAAACAGTCCATTTAACTGGCCGTCAGTAAGCGTTAGCAGTTCCTCCCCTGTAACCATCGATACTGGGCAGCCGTTAACACAAGTTTCCCTGGTGCAGGCGACGTTTTTATCGTCGTGGTTGGTTGACTGTTTTGATTTGTCATCAACATGCTCTGAACTGCCAACTTTTGCATGGTCTTGTCGGTCCCAGCCAAGTTTGACCTTGCCCTTTTCAAAAGTCCCAGCGATCGCCCTTGTAGCGAGTTTTTTGTAGTGCTCGATCGCTTCCATGAACTTTTTAACAATACTGAATATGGATTTTACAAACCCAGAGACAGCTTCGATAACTCTTGCGCCGTAGTTAACCAGGCGCACGCCGAGGTAGGCAATACCTGAGCCCTCTGCAGCAAACGTGAGAACGATCGCCAGAAGAATATCTATTAAAATAGTTACGATGGCGTTGGATATTTGTTCTGCGGTTTTTCCGGATATTACGCTGGGAGGGAGTTGTAGTAGCCAGATTCCTGACGCCTTCAGAATAAGAAAAAGTGCCGCTTGGTCGCTGGCTAGCAACATCAGCTTTTCCATCATCGCTGGTGTTTCTTTCGCTAGTCTCAACAAATCGCTCGCACTTTCTCCCAATTCCTTTGCGAATTGTTTCGGGTCCTTCAGGATCTCAAAGATTCGCTTAATGCCGTCAAATGCTGCCTTGATCGCCTCCCAACTTCCAATGAGCGTTCCCTTCATTTGGGCGAGGTAGGGAGAGGCAAGTGTTTCCTTCGGCCAAAGTGGTCTGTATTTTCTCCATTCTAAGTCGAGCCAGTCTTTTAACTGTGCGGCGAACCCGTCGTAGGAGCTAAATAGCTGATTTAGCTGATTTTTTGTTACTGAGCTTTGTACCCGAACGAAGTATTTTTTTCCTGGTACGCCCTTGTAAACACCTTTTCCTTCAGCATCGAGAGTGATAGAAGTTGCTGTGCCGCCTTCTTTGGGAGTGACCTCGACCGTTATATTGCCAACGGGAATGTCGTTGACGGAGACAAACTTACTTTCGATCAGCAGTCTGCCATCCTTGGGGCACTGTGCAACCGTGGATTCGAACTCATCGTCTTTCACACTGACAGTAGCGTTCGCGCTCCCGAGCTTGATGGATCTGCTCAACCCAAAAAATGCTGGTCTATCGAGAAATTGAGGCCCCTTGTCCAGCCATTCCGCATATTTGCTTTCAGTCAGCTCTCGGTAGTCCTTCAAACTGTCCGGGAAGGTAGAGAGTTGTTTATCAACAAAGGCAACGCGATCCATCAGCCTTGCTCCAGAATCAGGTGGTTTAACAGTGCTTCTTTAAGGTTTTTCGGCGCATCCGGGCGGCGCACGAAACGGCTGACTTTCAGCTTCAGGTTGTTCTCAGGCCAAGCGTTGTAAATGTCCGGGCGGTCTTCTTCCAGCCACTGCATAAGGTTGCTGATCAGTGTCGTCGGGTTGTCCTTGGCTAAGCCATCCAGCAAATCCTTCGGCACCTCCCACCACGGCCAATCCTTCACCTTCGGCAACACCCGTGTCCCAACCTCCAGCGTCTGCCCATTAATCAGATACCGCTCAAACATCGGCATTACTTCCCCAGCCTTCTCCCCAAGCCCCTTTAGAATCGGGTAGATATGCCGCCCATCCCAGAAGCGGAAAAACACCTCGGTCCCGTCCGGCATCTTCACCTGTGTCAGGCTGCGCAGGTGCTCGAACACGTCGTTCGGTTCGGCGCGTGAGACGGCCAGCCAGCCCCAGTCGAGGGCGTCGGTTTCGGCGATCCACGGCAGGAATGCCGAGTTCGGTTTGAGTTCGGTGACGTAGGGCATCACCGGTTGCCAGGTGGAGTAGGGCGTGCCGCCCCAGATCGGCAGGAGCTGGGCGGTGGGTTCGGTCAGGTACAGGGTTTTCAGCGCGTCGGCATCACTCGCCGCACTGATGACCAGATACAGGCGCTCGCCAGTCTGCAACGGCTGTTGTGCCAGCCAGTCCTTGGGTGTCAGTCGATCAGATGGCACAGGCACCTGCCTTGCATTTTTCGCATTCTTCGCAGAACGGCGCGTTGCGTTTGAGGGTGTTGATCTGGGCCGGGGTCAGGACCTGGCCGGCCTTGTCGGCGTCGGCCTGTTTCAGCACGCCGGGCATCAGCGGGGCGGCGGGAGTGTCGCTGCCGGGGCTGCCGCCGGAGTTGATGTTGATCGTCGGGCCGCTCATGGTCACGCCGCCGGCGTCGATCTTGATGAAGCTGCCGCCGCCGACCAGGGTCAGTTCGGCGCCGGCTTCGAGCACGACTTTCATGCCGCTGCTGAGGTGGATTTCCTGGCCGGCGTCGATGAACTGGCCGGTGCCGATCTTGATGTGCTGGTTCACGCCCACGGTCAGGTGGTCGTTGGCGCGGGCTTCGACTTTGCGGTCGGCGTAGACGGTGTGGTGTTCTTCGGCCTTGAATTCCGTGTAGCTGTTCTGCTCGACGGTGTCGTGGCGTTCGTTACCGACGCGGATCTTCTGGTCGTGCTCGATGTTCTCGTCCCAGTCGCGCTGGGCGTGGAGGAAGATCTGCTCCTGACCTTTTTTGTCTTCGATGCGCAGTTCGTTGTAACCGCCGCCCCCCATCGAGCTCAGGGTCTTGAAGGTGCTACGGGTCTTGTTTGCCGGCAGCTCATACGGGACGGTGTTTTCCTTGTGGTACAGGCAGCCGCTGATCAGCGGTTGATCGGGGTCGCCTTCAAGGAAGGTGACCAGCACTTCCATGCCGATACGCGGGATGGCGATGCCGCCGTACTGGGCGCCGGCCCAAGCGCTGGAGACACGCAGCCAGCAGCTGGTCTTGTCGTCGGCCTGGCCTTCGCGGTCCCAGTGGAATTGCACTTTGACGCGGCCGTACTGGTCGCAGTGGATCTCTTCACCTCTGGGGCCGGTGACCACGGCGCTCTGGCTGCCGAGGATGCGCGGTTTCGGGTGGCGCAGCGGTGGACGGTTCGGCACGTCCCACGGGGTCGCCTGGAAGCGGTTGCGATAGCCCTGATGGAAATCGTCTTTCAGCGCGGTGGTGTCGCTGGTCACCGACTCTTCCAGCACTTGCGGCTGCTTGCCTTCGTGCAGGACTTCGGTCAGCAGCCACAGGTCGTTCCACTTGGCCTTCGGGTGTTCGGTCAGGGCAAGGAAATGACCGCTGACCAGCAGTGGCTGATCACTCTTGCCTTCGGCGAGCTGGAAGTCGCTGCGGTGACGTTCGAGGGCGCGTTTGGCCAGGTGTTTGCCGCGCTCGCGGTCGATGAAACGGCCCGGGTAGTCGTAGTCTTCGAGGTCGGGCAGGGCGTCGCCGCGGTTTTCGCTTTCCAGGGTCAGGCGCGGTTTTTCGAAGTCGTAATCGCGGCGCGTGGTGCGGCTGGTACGGGTTTCCAGGCGCAGGTCGAAACGCTTGATCACCGGATTGCTGGCGACCATGCCGGAGTCTTGCTGGTAGGCCACAGGCTGGAGTTTCGGGAACACCGTCTGGTCATCGCCGAACACCAGCTTGTGCGCCGTGGCGCTGTGCTGGAAGTGGTAGTGAATACCTTCTTCCTCGCACAGGCGCTGGATGAAATGCAGGTCCGATTCATCGTATTGCACGCAGTAGATGCGTTCGGGATAGATCGACCCGGTCTTGAATTCGTAGGCGTTGCTCTGGATGCCGTGCTCTTCGAGAACCATGCCGATGATTTTCGGCACCGTGAGGTTCTGGAAGATCCGTTGGTTGACGCGGTGCGCCAGGTACGACAATTGCGGGCGCAGGGTCACCGAGTAGCGCGTCAGGC
>NZ_JASCPO010000209.1:0-10485 GCF_029960145.1 Pseudomonas sp. PS01299
CGAGCAAGCCCGCTCCCACAGTTGATTGCATTCATCCAGTTGGAATGCAGTCAACTGTGGGAGCGGGCTTGCTCGCGAAGAGGCCAGCAGCCTCACAACATAATCAAGCTTCTGGCCAGAATGCGCGAATCCCCGCCACACCCTGCGCCCCGACACTCCATGCCTTCTCGCGCTCCGCCGGGCCAACCCCGCCGAGCAAGAACACTGGCTTGCCAAAGCCCTCGATCAACGCCGCAGCCTGCTCCCAGCCCAACGGCTGCGCATCCGGATGGGTCAAGGTTGGTTGAACCGGCGACAGGGTGACGAAATCCACGCCCATCTGCTCGGCCAGCGCCAGTTCTTCAGCGTTATGGCAGGACGCCGCCAACCAGCGCTCGGCCGGCAACGGTCGCCCTGCTGCGGCGTATTTGCGCAGTTGCGCGGCGGTGATGTGCCAACCGGCCGACGGGAAATCGCCGAGCCATTCGAACGGCCCCTTGATCATCAACTGCGCCTTGCCGGCACACAGACCGGCTGCATCCACCGCCAGATCGCGGTATTTGGGGTCATAGCCGTTCGGCGCGCGCAACTGGATCAGTTTGATCCCGCCGGCAATCGCCTTCTGAATGCCGCGCAGCAAGGCCGGGGCTTCCAGATCGTCCGGGGTGATCAGGTATTCGCCGGGCAGACGCGCCGCGGCCACGATCGGCTGATTGGCCGCCGGGAACTCGTAGTTCAGCAGATCCTTGGCGGTCACCCAGGCCAGTGGCTGACCTTCGGCACCGTGCGGCTCACCGGTGAACTGAGACACTTCCCAGACATCCAGCAGTACCTGCTTGTCCGGGTAATCGTGGCGCACCTTGATCAGTGGACGAGCGGCGCCAACGACAATGCCCAGCTCTTCCTGCAGCTCGCGCGCCAAGGCGCTTTCGACCGATTCGTCAGCCTCGACCTTGCCGCCGGGAAATTCCCACAGGCCGCCCTGATGCTGGGTGTCGGCACGGCGGGCGATGAGGATTTTGCCGCTGTCGTCACGAATGACGGCAGCCGCGACGTGTACGCGTTTCACGGATTCAACTCCTCCAGTCCAGCCTTCTGCCACGCCTTGAAGGCGGGCCATTGGTAGACGGTTTCAACATAGGCTTCATCAACCGTCGGCAACTGCACCTGGTAAGTCCGCAGGCGCACGGCAATCGGGGCGAAGAACGCGTCAGCCAGGCTCACCCGGCCAAACAGATACGGCCCAGGCTCCGTGGCGGCAGCACGGCATTCAGCCCACAGCGCGAGCATGCGTTCGATATCGACCTTTACTTCCGGCGGCACCGGGTTGAGCGGTGCGTCGTGGCTCAGGTTGAACGGCATGTGATTGCGCATGGCGAAAAAACCACTGTGCATCTGCGCGCAGGCGGATCGCGCCTGGGCACGGGCAAACAGGTCGGTTGGCCAGAGCTGTTCGGACGGGAACTGCTCGGCCAGGTATTCGGCGATCGCCAGAGAGTCGGCGATGGTGCCGCGAGAGGTTTGCAGCAATGGCACCTTGGCGGTCGGCGAATGCTTGAGCAGCTTCTCGCGGGTGTCGGGCTTGCCGAGTTTGATCAGTTCTTCGCTGTAGGGTGCGCCGGTCAGCTCCAGCGCCAGGGCAGCGCGCAGGGACCAGGAGGAAAGCAGTTTGTCGCCGATGATCAGGTGCAGGGACATGGTGTGGCGCCTTTTCGTCAGTGGAAAGCTTCAAGACTTAGAGTGACTGGGCCGACGCTTTCGCGGGCAAGCCCGCTCCCACAGTAGTTTCGGTCGTGCACAAATGTCGTGCACACCACAGAACCCTGTGGGAGCGGGCTTGCCAGCGAAGAGGCCGGCAGCCCACCCTCACCCTTTGGATCAGGTGCGGTACTCGGCGTTGATCTTCACGTACTCATGCGACAGATCGGTGGTCCAGATGGTTTCGCTGCAATCGCCGCGACCCAGTTCGATACGGATGGTGATTTCTTCCTGCTGCATCACCGCCGAACCCTGCGCTTCAGTGTAGGTCGTTGCGCGCGCGCCACGGCTGGCGATGCACACGTCGCCGAGGAACACGTCGATCTTGCTCACATCCAGATTCGGCACGCCGGCACGGCCGACAGCGGCCAGAATACGGCCCCAGTTCGGGTCGGAAGCAAACAGCGCGGTCTTGATCAGCGGCGAGTGGGCCACGGTATAGCCGACGTCGAGGCATTCCTGATGATTGCCGCCGCCGTTGACTTCAACGGTGACGAACTTGGTCGCGCCTTCGCCGTCACGCACGATGGCCTGGGCCACGTCCATGCACACTTCGAACACCGCCTGTTTCAGCTTGTTGAACAGCTCGCCTTCGGCACGGGTGATTTCCGGCAGTGCAGCCTTGCCGGTGGCAATCAGCATGCAGCAGTCGTTGGTCGAGGTATCGCCGTCGATGGTGATGCGGTTGAACGACTTGTTCGCGCCGTCGAGCATCAGGTTGTGCAGCACGTCGCGGGAGACTTTGGCGTCGGTGGCGATGTAGCCGAGCATGGTCGCCATGTTCGGGCGGATCATGCCTGCGCCTTTGCTGATACCGGTGACGGTGATGGTCACGCCGTCATGCTGGAACTGGCGGCTGGCACCCTTGGGCAGGGTGTCGGTGGTCATGATGCCGGTGGCGGCGGCTGCCCAGTTGTTTTCCGACAGATCATCCAGCGCCGCTTGCAGCGCGCCTTCGATCTTCTCGACCGGCAGCGGCTCACCGATCACGCCGGTGGAGTACGGCAGGATCTGGCTGGCATCGACACCGGTCAGCTCGGCCAGTTTCGCCGTGGTGCGCTCGGCAGCCGCCAGGCCCGGCTCACCGGTACCGGCGTTGGCATTGCCGGTGTTGGTCAGCAGGTAACGCACGTCGTTGTGCACGCGTTTTTTCGCCAGGATCACCGGCGCGGCGCAAAAGGCGTTCAACGTGAACACACCGGCCACGGTCGAACCTTCGGCGCAGCGCATCACTACCACATCCTTGCGCCCAGGGCGCTTGATGCCGGCCGAGGCAATACCGAGTTCAAAACCGGCAACCGGGTGCAACGTTGGCAAAGGACCAAGACCAACAGCCATGAATGCGCTCCTTACTCAATGATGTCAGCACCGCTCAGAGGGATGGCGGTGGTGTAAATGGCAAAACGCCGCGACGGCAGGAGCCGGTCGCGGCGCGGGTATTTCAGCGATTGAAACGGGGGTTACTGGATCTGCCCGTGGCAATGCTTGAATTTCTTGCCCGAACCGCAGTAGCACAGTTCGTTGCGACCCAGCTTCTGCTCGTTGCGCACCGGCGCGGTGGCGAGGGCGACATCGACCTCTTCACCCAATACTTCCGGCTGCTCCAGACCAGGGGCCTCGGCGTGTTCGAACTGCATGCGCGCGGCCAGTGCTTCGGCTTCCTCACGCAGGCGTTGCTCTTCGGCTTCCGGATCTTCGCGGCGCACCTGAACGTGCGACAGCACACGGATCGAGTCGCGCTTGATCGAATCCAGCAGCTCGGAGAACAGCGTGAACGACTCGCGCTTGTATTCCTGCTTCGGGTTCTTCTGGGCGTAGCCACGCAGGTGGATGCCGTGACGCAGGTGATCCATGGTCGACAGGTGGTCTTTCCACAGGTCGTCCAGCACGCGCAGAACGATTTGTTTCTCGAACGAGCGCAGTGCTTCGGCACCGGCCTGATCTTCTTTCTCGTTGTACGCCGCCATCAGCTCGACCATCAGCTTCTCGCGCAGGGTCTCTTCGTACAGGTGATCGTCTTCGTCGAGCCATTGCTGGATCGGCAGTTTCACCCCGAAGTCGCTGGCAATCGACGCTTCCAGACCGGCCACGTCCCACTGCTCTGGCAGCGATTGCGGCGGAATGTGCGCGCTGACGGTGGCGTTGAGCACGTCCTGACGGAAATCGGCGATGGTTTCACCGATGTTGTCGGCGGCCAGCAACGTATTACGCATGTGATAGATCACTTTACGCTGTTCGTTGTTGACGTCGTCGAACTCGAGCAGTTGCTTGCGGATGTCGAAGTTGCGACCTTCCACCTTGCGCTGCGCCTTCTCGATCGCGTTGGTCACCATGCGGTGCTCGATCGCTTCGCCCGGCTGCATGCCCAGGGCTTTCATGAAGTTCTTCACCCGATCGGAGGCGAAGATGCGCATCAGGCTGTCTTCCAGCGACAGGTAGAAGCGGCTGGAACCGGCATCACCCTGACGACCGGCACGGCCACGCAACTGGTTGTCGATACGACGGGATTCGTGACGCTCGGAGGCGATCACCTGCAGACCGCCGGACTCCAGCACCTGCTGGTGACGCTTCTGCCAGTCGGCCTTGATCTGGGCGATCTGCTCGGGGCTCGGGTTTTCCAGCGCCGCGACTTCCACTTCCCAGTTACCGCCCAACAGGATGTCGGTACCACGACCGGCCATGTTGGTGGCGATGGTCAGGGCGCCCGGACGACCGGCTTGCGCGATGATCTCGGCTTCTTTTTCGTGGAACTTGGCGTTCAGCACCTTGTGTTCGATGCCTTCCTTGTTGAGCAGGTTGGACACATGCTCGGAAGTTTCGATGGTCGCGGTGCCCACCAGGATCGGACGGCCCTGGGCCATGCCTTCCTTGATGTCGTTGATGATCGCCGCGTATTTCTCTTCGGCGGTCAGGAACACCAGGTCGTTGAAATCTTTACGCGCCAACGGTTTGTTCGGCGGAATCACCATGACCTGCAGGCCGTAGATCTGGTGGAATTCGAACGCTTCGGTGTCGGCGGTACCGGTCATGCCGGACAGCTTGGTGTACAGACGGAAGTAGTTCTGGAACGTGGTCGAAGCCAGAGTCTGGCTCTCGGCCTGGATGTTCAGACCTTCCTTGGCTTCGATGGCCTGGTGCAGGCCTTCGGACAGACGACGACCCGGCATGGTGCGGCCGGTGTGTTCGTCGACCAGTACGACCTGACCGTCCTGCACGATGTATTCGACGTTGCGGTGGAACAGCTTGTGCGCACGCAGACCCGAGTAGACGTGGGTCAGCAGGCCCAGGTTATGCGCCGAGTAAAGGCTCTCACCTTCGGCCAGCAAGCCGACGCCGGTGAGCATTTCTTCGATGTACTGGTGACCGGCTTCGTTGAGTTCGACCTGACGGGTCTTCTCGTCGATGGTGTAGTGACCGGCCTTGGTGACCTGGCCTTCGACTTCTTCGACGTGCAGTTCCAGCTGCGGGATCAGCTTGTTGATCTCCATGTACAGCTTGGAACTGTCCTCGGCCTGACCGGAAATGATCAGCGGGGTACGGGCTTCGTCGATGAGGATGGAGTCGACTTCGTCGATCACGGCAAAATTGAGTTCGCGCTGGAATTTCTCTTCCATGCTGAACGCCATGTTGTCGCGCAGGTAGTCGAACCCGAATTCGTTGTTGGTACCGTAGGTGATGTCGGCAGCGTAGGCGGCGCGCTTCTCTTCCGGCGGCTGGAACGGCGTCACGACGCCGACGGTCAGGCCGAGGAATTCATACAGCGGGCGCATCCAGTTGGCGTCACGGCGGGCCAGGTAGTCGTTCACGGTTACAACGTGCACGCCCTTGCCGGACAGCGCGTTGAGGTAAACGCCCAGGGTCGCTACGAGGGTTTTACCCTCACCGGTACGCATTTCGGCAATCATGCCTTCATGCAAGGTCATGCCGCCGATCAACTGGACGTCGAAGTGGCGCATGCCCATGACGCGCTTGCCGGCTTCACGGGCGACCGCAAAGGCTTCAGGCAACAGCTTGTCGAGGGATTCCCCTTTGGCGATACGGGCCTTGAACTCATTGGTCTTGGCGCGCAATTGATCGTCCGAAAGGGCCACCATTTGCTCTTCGAAGGCATTGACGAGCTGCACCGTCTTGAGCATGCGTTTGACTTCACGCTCGTTCTTGCTTCCAAAAAGTTTCTTTAACAAAGGCGCAAACATATCGGCAGGATCTTCCACACTAAAGGGATGGAGGGCGGCCCCGTGAGTCGCCCGTGCAGCCCTCATGGCCGCATGCGAACGAGCATTCTACCCGGAAACGGTGGTGAGGAAAGTGGCGATATTCCACGATGCTGGCACTGCGCTTTGACGGGGCTCACTTAAAATAAGGGCGTTTTGCTCAACTTCAACCCATCAAGGCAAGAAGTTAGTTGTTGATTTAATGGGTAAAGCAGGGACAAAAGCAATGGGCGAGTGGTTCCGTTGCTTTCTGCTAACATGGCGCTTCTGTTACTTCAGGTGTTCGATCATGGCGTTTCGCCCCCTTACAGCCAGAGCGCCCGCCGTTCTGCTACGCGAAGCCAAGCCGCTCAAAGCCATTCTTGGTCATGCCCAACGCCTCGCTCATCTGCAACGCCTGCTTGAAAGCCAGCTGCAACCCGCCGCTCGCGCGCACTGTCATGTGGCCAAGTGGCGTGAAGGTGAACTGTCGCTGGTGGTCACCGACGGCCATTGGGCCACACGCCTGCGCTACCAGCAAAAACGCCTGCAACGGCAACTGCAGCTGTTCGAAGAGTTCGCCAACCTGACGCGAATCAAATTCAGCGTGCGACCACCAATCGTCCAGCCTGGGGCTGTCGGGCACACGATGGACCTGTCGAGCAATGCGGCGGCGACCATTCAGTCCACGGCCGACGGGATCAGCGATCCCGCTCTGCGTGCGGCACTTGAGCGCCTGGCGGCACACGCCAAAGACAAATCCTGATCTCAATCCAGAAAACTGCCACTTATCTAATGTGGGAGCGGGCTTGCTCGCGAAGGTGTCCTTTCAGTCAACATTATTGTTGACTGGCAGACCGCTTTCGCGAGCAAGCCCGCTCCCACAGTTTGGATCAACGCCGTTTGCTGCCACCGAGCAACGACCCCATCAAGCCGCGCACCAGTTGTTTACCCAGATTGTTCGCGGCCTGACGCATCGCCGATTTCAACGCCTGCCCCGCCGCCGTGCCCAGAAACTCTCCGGCACGATCAGCCAGGCTCGGCTCTTCGGCTGCCGGCTTACCCGCAGGCGCATCCGCCTCCGGCGCCAGATCCTTGCGGCCCATCAGGATTTCATACGCCGACTCACGATCGATCGGTTTGTCATATCGGCCCTTGAACGGCGACCCGGCGATCAGCATCGTGCGTTCGGTTTCGCTCAACGGCCCGATCCGCGACTGTGGCGGCGCCACCAGCACCCGCTGGACCATCTCCGGCGTGCCTTTTTCCTGCAGCGTCCCGACCAGTGCTTCACCGATGCCCAGCTCGGTCAGTACCGACAAGGTGTCGAACGCCGGATTCGGCCGGAAGCCATCGGCTACCGCTCGCAGGGATTTCTGTTCCTTGGCAGTGAACGCACGCAAGCCGTGCTGAATCCGCAGGCCAAGTTGCGCGAGCACGTCATCCGGCAGGTCGCCCGGCGACTGGGTGACGAAATACACGCCGACACCTTTCGAGCGGATCAGCCGCACCACCTGTTCCAAACGCTCCTGCAACGCCTTGGGCGTATCGCCGAACAACAAATGCGCTTCATCGAAGAACAGCGCCAGCAGCGGTTTGTCGGCATCGCCGCGCTCCGGCAATTGCTCGAACAGCTCGGCCAGCAGCCACAGCAGGAACGTCGCGTAGACCTTCGGTGCCTCATGCACCAGACGGCTGGCATCGAGCAAATGAATCCGCCCACGACCATCGGCGGCCGGTTGCAGAATGTCTTCGAGTTGCAGCGCCGGTTCGCCGAACAACGCTTCAGCGCCCTGCTGCTCCAGGGTCGCCAGCCGGCGCAACAGTGCCTGGCTGGAACCGGTGGTCATCAGCGCGGCGTCTTCGCCCAACAGTTGCGGGTTGTCCTTGAGGTGATTGAGCAGCGCCTTGAGATCTTTCAGATCCAGCAGTAACAGGCCTTCACGGTCGGCCACTTTAAAGGCTGCGTACAGCGCCGACTGCTGGCTGTCGGTCAGTTCCAGCAGGCTGCCGATCAGCAGCGGGCCCATTTCACTCAAAGTCGTGCGCAACGGATGACCGGATTTCCCGTGAATATCCCACAGCGTCACCGGATAAGCCTGCGGTTTGTGGTCGAGCCAGGGCATCCCGGCGATGCGCTCGGCGACTTTGCCCTGCGGATTGCCAGCAGCGCCCAGGCCGCACAGGTCGCCTTTGATGTCGGCGGCGAATACCGCGACCCCGGCGTCACTGAATGCTTCGGCAAGGCGTTGCAAAGTCACGGTCTTGCCGGTCCCGGTCGCACCGGCGATCAGCCCGTGGCGGTTGGCCAGGCGCATGGCCTGAGCAATCGGTTGCCCCGCCAGATCGGCGCCGATAACGAGTTGCGATGTGTCAGGCATTTTGTCACCTATGGTTAATCTTTAATCCGCTGTGGCCGATAGATAAGGGCGAGAACCTGACTGAAAAGTCGGTCGGACATTTCCCTAAGGAGAGTCGGAAATATCAGTTTGTTTCACCCTTGCCCATATTGCGCGTCTTTATAAAAGCACGCCCAGGACATTAAGACCTTAGCGGAACCCCAAGCCATGAACAAAAACCTGCGCTTCAGCCATAAAATTTTGCTTGCCGCCGCCCTCATCGTCATCGCCGCTTTCGCCTCGTTCACGCTGTACAACGACTGGCTGCAACGCAACGCGATCCGCGATGACCTGAACAACTATCTCAACGAGATGGGCGAAGTCACCGCCGATAACATCCAGACCTGGCTCAACGGGCGCATTCTGCTGGTCGAGAACGCCGCCCAGAATATTGCCATCAATCCGGACCCGGCCAACGTCGCCAGCCTGCTGGAACAGAAATCCCTGACCTCGACGTTTATGGCCACTTACCTGGGCGATGCCACCGGTCACTTCACCATCCGTCCGGACGTGAAGATGCCGGACGGTTTCGATCCTCGGGTGCGCCCTTGGTATAAAGGGGCCGAGAGCAGCAGCGCGTCGACCCTGACCGAACCGTACATCGACGCCGCCACCGGCCAGTTGATCATCTCCATCGCCACCGCCTCGAAAAAGGCCGGTCAGAGCGTCGGCGTGGTGGGCGGCGACCTGAGCCTGCAAACCCTGGTCGACACCCTTACTGCGCGAGACTTCTCCGGCATGGGCTACGCGTTCCTGGTCAGCGCCGACGGCAAGATCCTCGTGCACCCGGACAAGGCACTGGTGATGAAATCACTCAAAGAAGCCTATCCGCAGGACACCCCGCGCATCAGCAGCGACTTCAGTGAAATCACCGTCGATGGCAAGACCCGCATCGTCAGCTTCGCGCCGATCAAAGGCCTGCCGTCGGTCAACTGGTACATCGGGCTGTCGGTGGACAAGGACAAAGCCTTCTCGATGCTCAGTGAGTTCCGCACCTCGGCGGTGATTGCCACGGTGATTGCGGTGGTGATCATCATCGCGTTGCTGGGCATGCTGATTCGCCTGCTGATCCAGCCACTGCACGTCATGACCCGCGCCATGGAAGACATCGCCGACGGCGAAGGCGACCTGACCAAGCGCCTGACCATCGTCAATAACGATGAGTTTGGCGTGCTGGGTACCGCATTCAACCGTTTCGTCGAGCGTATTCACGGCTCGATCCGCGAAGTGTCGTCGGCCACCGGCCAGGTCAACGAGGTTGCGCTGCGCGTGGTCGCGGCGTCCAACTCGTCGATGTACAACTCCGACCAGCAAGCCTCGCGCACCAGCAGCGTCGCCGCCGCGATCAATCAACTGGGCGCCGCCGCCCAGGAAATCGCCCGCAACGCCGCGCAAGCCTCGAACCAGGCCAGTGACGCCCGCGGCCTCGCCGAAGACGGCCAGCAAGTGGTGGATCGCAGCATCAAGGCGATGAATCAACTGTCGAGCATGCTCAGCGCCTCCAGCAGCAACATCGAGTCGCTGAACAGCAAAACCGTGAACATCGGGCAGATCCTCGAAGTGATCACCAGCATCTCCCAGCAGACCAATCTGCTGGCGCTCAATGCCGCCATCGAAGCGGCGCGTGCCGGTGAGGCCGGACGCGGTTTTGCCGTGGTCGCCGACGAAGTGCGCAACCTGGCGCACCGCACTCAGGAATCGGCGCAGCAGGTGCAAACCATGATCGAGGAGCTGCAAGTCGGCGCCCGTGAATCGGTGAGCACCATGAGCGACAGCCAGCGCCACAGCCAGGACAGCGTGGAAATCGCCAACCTCGCCGGCGAACGCCTCAACAGCGTGACCCAGCGTATCGGCGAAATCGACGGGATGAACCAGTCGGTGGCAACAGCGACCGAGGAGCAGACCGCGGTGGTGGAATCCATCAACGTCGACATCACCGAGATCAATACGCTGAACCAGGAAGGCGTCGAGAACCTGCAGGCGACGTTGCGCGCCTGTTCGGATCTGGAGCAGCAGGCTTCGCGCCTGAAGCAGCTGGTCGGCAGTTTCCGCATCTAAGGCGCTGCCACTGGCCTATTCGCGAGCAAGCCCGCTCCCACATGGGATCTGTGTCGTTTGCAGATCCCTGTGGGAGACGGCTTGCGCGCGAAGGCAAC
>NZ_JASCPO010000020.1:0-48911 GCF_029960145.1 Pseudomonas sp. PS01299
GAGCAAGCCCGCTCCCACAGACGGAACGCATTCCAAATGTGGGAGCGGGCTTGCTCGCGAAGAGGCCAGCACCAACACCGCAAATTCCGAGGGAACAGCCATGCCCGTCATCCACAAAATCCTGATCGCCAACCGCGGTGAAATCGCCTGCCGCATCCAGCGCACCGCCCAGGCCCTCGGCTATCGCACCGTCGCCGTATTCAGCGATGCCGACGCCGATGCCCTGCACGTGCAGATGGCCGATCAAGCGGTGAACATCGGCGCCGCATCGGTGCAACAGTCCTATCTGAACATCCCGGCGATCCTTGACGCCGCACGCCGCAGCGGTGCCGACGCGATCCACCCAGGCTACGGCTTTCTCTCGGAAAACGCCGAATTCGCCCGCGCCTGCGCAGCGGCCAACCTGACCTTCATCGGCCCCAGCGCCGAGGCCATCGAGCTGATGGGCAGCAAGCGCCTGTCGAAAATCGCCATGCTCGACGCCGGTGTTCCTTGCATCGCCGGCTATCAAGGCGCCGCGCAGGACGACGCCACTCTGCTGCGTGAAGCCGAGCGCATCGGCTACCCGCTGATGATCAAGGCCAGTGCTGGCGGCGGTGGACGCGGCATGCGTCTGGTGCACAGCAGCGAGGAATTGCCGGCGCAATTGCGCACCGCCCGCTCCGAAGCGCTGAACGGTTTCGGCAGCGACGAACTGATCCTCGAACAGGCACTGATCGAACCACGGCACGTCGAGGTACAACTGTTCGGCGATAGCCATGGCAACCTGATCTACCTCGGCGAGCGCGATTGCTCGGTGCAGCGCCGCCATCAGAAAGTCGTCGAGGAAGCACCCTGCCCGGTGATGACCCGCGAGTTGCGCCAGGCCATGGGCGAAGCGGCATTGAAGGCTGGCCGCGCGGT
This sequence comes from Pseudomonas sp. PS01299, assembly GCF_029960145.1. NCBI lineage: Bacteria > Pseudomonadati > Pseudomonadota > Gammaproteobacteria > Pseudomonadales > Pseudomonadaceae > Pseudomonas > Pseudomonas sp. PS01299. The sequence continues at coordinate 904 of NZ_JASCPO010000020.1, forward strand.
GAATTACCTCGGTGCGGGCACCGTCGAGTTTCTGCTCGATGCCCGTGGGCAGTTCTACTTTCTGGAAATGAACACGCGTCTGCAGGTCGAGCATCCGGTGACCGAACTGATCACCGGGCAGGATCTGGTCGCCTGGCAATTGGCCGTCGCCGAGGGGCAGCCGCTGCCGTTGACTCAGGATCAGCTCGCGCTGAACGGCCACGCCATGGAAGTGCGTCTGTATGCCGAAGATCCGACGCAGAATTTCCTGCCGCAGACCGGTCGTGTACAGGCCTGGGAACCGGCGTTGGGTCCGGGGGCGCGGATCGATCATGGCGTGCTCGAAGGTCAGTCGATCAGCCCGTTTTATGATCCGATGCTCGGCAAACTGATCGCCCACGGCGCCACCCGCGAAGAGGCACGGCGCAAGCTGCTGCGCGCGGTGCAGGACAGCGTGCTGCTCGGCGTTCAGAGCAACCAGCGTTTGCTGGTCAGCCTGCTGCAGCATCCGCAGTTCATCAGCGGTGAATTCAGCACCGCGTTCATCGCGCAGCATTTCACTGACCACCCATGCCTGCACACTTACGCCCCCACCGCCGAGGAGCTGGCCATCGCCGCCGTGCTGTTTTATCAGGCTGGCGCGCAGGCGCATCGTGCGCCGCTCAAGGGCTGGCGCAACAATGCGGGCGCGCCGCTCAATTACCGCCTCGGGCTGGAACAGCAGGAATGGAGCTTGCAACTGCTTGCGAACGGCGCTGGCCGCTTCACCGTGAACGTGATGCAGCGCGCACTGTCGCTGACCGTTATTGAGTGCAACGAACGCTCAGTGACGCTGGAAGTCGACGGCCTGCGCCAGCGTCACGCCTACCGGATCGATGACGAAGAACTCTGGCTGTTCACCCACCCCGGCAACCTGCGCCTGGAGGATCGAACTCATGCGCTGATCAGCAGTCAGAGCAGCGTCAGCTCCGGCACCCTGAAGGCGCCGATGGACGGTGCCATCGTCGACGTGCTGGTCAGCGAAGGCAGTCCGGTCAGCAAGGGTCAGTTGCTGGTGGTGCTGGAGGCAATGAAAATGGAGCATCCGCTCAAGGCCGGCATCGACGGCGTGCTCAAGCGGGTGCAGGTCAAGGTCGGCGATCAGGTAAAAAATCGTCAGGTTCTGTTGCAGGTCGAGTGAGTCGCCAGGCGCAAACGCAAGGTTTGACTACGCTCTGATCTATCAGGACGCGTAAATCAGGAAACCTGCGATGCCCCATTGGCTGGTCATTGATCTGGAAGCCACCACAGATGAAGGTGGCTGGCCGGTTACGGAAATGGAAATCATCGAAATCGGCGCGACGCTGGTCGACCGTGCCGGTCGCGAGCAGGATCACTTTCAGCGGTTCGTCAAACCGACCCGGCGGCCGTTGCTGACGCCGTTCTGCCGTGAGCTCACGCACATCACCCAGGCCAACATCGACGCCGCGCAGCCGTTGAACGAGGTCTGGCCGGCCTTCGAACGCTGGCTCGGGCAACACCAGACGCGCCTCGAAGGCTGGGCCAGTTGGGGCGATTACGACCGCAAGCAGTTGCTCCAGGAATGGCAGCGCCTGCAGCTCGACAGCCTGCTGAGCCGGGTGCCACACATGAACCTCAAGCAGCGCTTCGCCAAGGCCCGGCGCCTGGAACGACCGCTGGGCTTGAACGGTGCGCTGCAACTGGCCGGCATGCAGTTCAGCGGTCAACAGCACCGAGCCCTGGAAGATGCGCGCAATACCGCGCGGTTGCTGCCGTTGGTCTTGCCACTCTGAAGTCAGGGCGAGAACTCGCCGGACACGCCCCGGGCAGGTGACGGCGCCGGGAGCGTTGTGCATACTGGCCAGCCTTTTTTAACCCTTTTTTGCCCTTTTCGAGAGGAATCGCCCATGTTCAAAGTCAACGAGTACTTCGACGGCACCGTCAAGTCGATCGCTTTTGGCACCGCTGAAGGTCCGGCGACCATCGGCGTCATGGCCCCGGGCGAATACGAATTCGGTACCGCTCAGCGCGAGATCATGCACGTGGTCTCCGGTGCGCTGACCGTCAAACTGCCGGACAGCAGCGACTGGGAAACCTTCGCCGCCGGCAGCCAGTTCAACGTTCCGGCCAACAGCAAGTTCCAGCTGAAAGTCGCCGTTGATACCGCTTACCTGTGCGAATACCGCGGCTAAGCCCACGGTTTTTCCCGGTGCAAAAAAATGCCCGTGTCCATGGACACGGGCATTTTCATTTCTGGCCTCGGTTACTCGAGGATTTCCACCGGCATTCCGACTTCCAGTTGACCATTGCTGTCGTTGACCAAATTTTGCCCGAACATCGCACCATCGGCCTGCGCACGGTATTTCTGCAGGGTTGCCAGCGGTTCGCGATCAGCACTGCGTTCGCCGGTTTGCGGATCGATGGTGGTCAGAATGCAGCGCGAGCAAGGCTTCACCACGCGGAACTCGACGTCACCGATACGAATGCGCTTCCAGCCGTCCTCGGCGAACGCCGCGCTGCCTTCGATCACCAGATTCGGCCGAAAGCGCAGCATCTCCAGCGGTCGTCCGACCTTTTGCACCAGATCCTCAAGTGACGCTTCGCCAATCAGCAACAGCGGGAAACCGTCGGCGAACGCGACCTGATCGTCCTCACGGCCATAACCGGCCTGCGTCATGCGCGCGCGATCAAGCGGCACCTGCACCAGACGGGTCGGTTTGCCGATGAACTCGCTGACCCAGCGGGCCGCTGCATCACCGGCATCCGGCACGCGCAGGGTGTCACGCCAGATGGTCACACCGCGCAAGTCGGAGTCGGCCTCGGGCAATGGCACGTCCAGCGCGGCAAGCCCGGGGGCACTGAGGGTCAGACCGCCCTGCGCATTCCACAGCGCCGACAACTGGCTCATTTTCGCCTCGGCCCGCTGGGTCAGAAAGCGGCCGCTGGCCTCGTCCACGAGCATCCAGCGTCGGTCCCCTGCAAGGCCCAGTTTGTCCAGGCCAATCGATTGCAGAATCTCGGGTTTGCCGGATTTCAACGGATAACGATAAAGCGCGCTCAGACGCAGCATGGCCAGCTCCCTGGTGGGCAAAAAAGCCACCCTATACGAGCTTTATCGGCGAATCAAAGGCAGATGCACGCCACCTGGAAGATAACTTTGTGGCGAGGGGATTTATCCCCGATGGGGCGCGAAGCGGCCCCACATGAATCAAGAAGCGGGACCGCTGCGCAGTCCATCGGGGATAAATCCCCTCGCTACAGGTTTTCGTCAGGCCGGCACTTCATCGAGCATCAGACGCTGACGCACCACATCGACCAGTTTGTCCGGCTGGAACTTGGAGAGGAAGTTGTCGCAACCGACCTTCTTCACCATCGAGTCGTTGAAGCTGCCGGACAGTGAAGTGTGCAACACCACGTACAGGCCGCGCAGACGTGGATCGTTGCGGATCTCGGTGGTCAGACGATAGCCATCCATTTCCGGCATTTCCGCGTCGGTGAACACCATCAACAGCTTGTCGGTCATGTTCACGCCGGTATCGGCCCAGGCCTTGAGCATGTTCAGCGCCTTCAGACCGTCACTGGCGATGTGCATTTTCACCCCGAGCTGGCCAAGGGTGTCGCGCAGTTGCGAAAGCGCCACGTTGGAGTCGTCCACCAGAAGCACTTCGCGGCCACGGGCACGCTCCAGCACCGGATCGTCAAGCTTGTCGCGCGAGACCTTGGCGTTGTACGGGACGATTTCGGCGAGGACTTTCTCGACGTCGATGATTTCCACCAGTTGATCGTCAACCTTGCTGATCGCGGTCAGGTAGTGCTGGCGGCCAGCACTGGTCGGCGGCGGCAGAATGGCTTCCCAATTCATGTTGACGATGCGATCCACGCCACCGACGAGGAAAGCCTGCACCGAACGGTTGTACTCGGTGACGATGATGGTGCTGTTCGGGCCCGGCACCAGCGGGCGCATGCCGATCGCCTGAGACAGATCGATCACCGGCAGCGTCTGTCCACGCAGGTTGACCACGCCGCAGACAAACGGGTGACGCTGTGGCATCAAGGTCAGCTTTGGCAGTTGCAGAACTTCCTGGACCTTGAACACGTTGATCGCGAACAATTGGCGTCCGGCCAGTCGAAACATGAGAATTTCCAGGCGATTCTCACCCACCAGTTGCGTGCGTTGGTCTACCGTGTCGAGAATGCCGGCCATCAATGACTCCTGGGCTTGTTCTGATGAATTCACTACTAAGTGGGGTTATCGGCTGTTTATGGCGATTCTTGATCCCCACAAAATTCACCATCAAAATGCCACACACGGGCATTGATGTCACATTAACATCATGGTTTACTGGCCCGGTGTTTTCATCTGCTACATTCTCTTCTGGCGCGACCACGGTTTGCGCCACAGGTTCCCGCGTGTAAGGGAATCCCCTAGTAACAATCAGGCCTAACCTGATGTTCGCAATATCCAATAGCCATTAATGTGACGCCATTCTCATTGCATGAACGGAGTCAGGCTATTGTGTGCGATCGCAGGTCAGTGGAACCCCACCCTCTGGAAAACCTCAGCCAGTGCACTTGCACGGTGGGGCGCGATCTCCCGACGATCCACGAACGTCGACACACACGGCATTCCCTCATCAGACATGACGCTGTGGAGATAAGCATGCCAATCGACCGTAAAGACTGGGCGCAACGCTTTCCCGAATTCCTCGTCGAAGCTGAAACACTCCTGGCCAAGTCCGAAGAGTGCCTGAGCCACCTGCAATTGATCAGCAACGACAAAGACGCCATCGACTGCATGCGCAACACCCTGCTCAAACTGGCGAGTCGGGCTGAAGCGTTGGCACTGGAGGCGATCTCCGAGTTTTCCCTGCATATTCACAGCCTGCTCGACCACGCGCCGGATCATATCGATCTGCACGCACAGGCGCTGAATGCGCTGCAGGACTGTTTCACCTTGATGGCCTGGCAGATTGAACTGGTCGATCACAATACCGGCCAATTGAGCCTGGATGGCAGCGAACAAACCTCACTGATCGAAGCTTTCGCGTTTCAGGTCGGTCAAAACCAGTTCAAGCCACCGCTCCGGCCTCAGCCGGTTTCGCTGTTGTCTTATTCCGAGCGTCAGGCGTGATCCGCCGCATTCAAAGCGTAAATCCAGGCTGAAGACGGGAATCGCTGAATGTCGCAATTGAATAGTTCATACCTGCCAGCGACAATTCGAATTAAATAATCACACCTGACACCAGCGGATATTCTGCCGCGGCCTCAGGGTTTGCCTGTATCTGTGTAACGATCAACTTCGAACCACACGGATCTCTACCAAGCACAATAAAACGACATTTTCCATAATGGAACTCACGTCCAACATGACGTATTTCCTGACTCATTGGACATATATGGCAAACGCGACCAACGGTATCTTAAGTGGTATTATGCCGACCGTTAGTTGCTTTCAACTAATGGCACAGTGATTCAGCGACTGTCATCCAACGAACTTGATGGTCGAATATCGTTCACTGTACTTCGTTAAAATCAATAACATAATTGACAGCATTTTCAGACAGAGATCCGCCAGCCACCGGCCGGTCTGCCCGTAGCGAACATCCATTGGCTCCATCCGTTATGTACGCCAGCCTCAAGTCAATCATCAAATGGCCACCGTCCCGGGAAAATGCACGCCGGTTCACTCTCATATTGAGTGTCATCGCCGCCGCTGGCAGCCTGCTGACCTACGGATTGTCTGCTCCGCTCTCACTGGGTCTGCTGCTGTTGAATATTGCCGCCACTGCTTGTGTCTGGGTGCAATATCGACTGTCGCGCAAATCGATCAAGTTTCAGCCTCAGGAACTCGCCGACCGTTTGCTGGAAGTCCAGGAAAACGAACGCCACCGTCTCAGCCGTGAACTGCACGACGATATCGGCCAGTTACTGACAGCGGCCAAGCTGCAAAGTGAATGGCTGAAAAAACGCCTGCCAGCCGACTTGCAAGCGCAATGCTCGACACTCTGCGACACCCTTGATGAAACCCTCAACAAGGTGCGCGATGTTTCCGCCATTCTCAATCCGCGCCAACTGACCAGCCTCGGGCTGGAGGCCAGTCTGCGCGCGCACCTGCTCAAGACCCTGGCGAACACCTCGGTGCACTGGAGCCTCGATTGCCAGCAACGGCTCAATGGCATTCCGGAAGAAATGGCGGTCGCTGCCTTTCGCATTGCCCAGGAAGCGGTCACCAACATTCTGCGTCACGCGCAGGCCAGCAATCTGCTGATCCGCGTGCAACGCTTGCCAAAAGGCCTGACGCTGTTGATCAGCGACGACGGCCAAGGCTTTGCGCCTGCCGCGGATCCGGGTCGCGAAGGACAGCGCGGAATGGCCGGGATGGCCGAAAGGATCGAACAGTTGGGCGGCACGCTGAACGTCATCAGCGAGCCGGGCAAAGGCACTCAAATCGAAGCACTATTCCCCTGGGCGCCCCGTGCACTCGAGCGGGCCAGTACGAATAAGGTTATGCGTTGACTTGTAACTTACTTCTGGTGGATGACCACTCGCTGATCAGGGCCGGCGTGCGCGCTCTGGTGCTCGATATTCCCGGTTACGCGGTCGTTGGCGAAGCCAGCGACGGCTCGCAGTTGCTCGAAATGGTCGAGCAACTGGCGCCCGACATCGTGTTGCTGGATATCTCGATGAAGGAAACCGGTGGCCTGGAAGCCTTGCAACGGCTCAAGCGGGTGCGCCCGCAAAGCAAGGTGCTGATTCTCTCGATGCACACCGATCCGGCGCTGATCATGCAGGCGCTGGAGTCCGGCGCGCACGGTTACCTGCTCAAGGACACCACGGCCACCGAGCTTGAACACGCCCTCGAAGCCTTGCGTAATAACGAGCGCTACTTGAGCCCGGCCATCGCCCACACCGTGATCAACCAGGCGCTGACGCGCACGCAGAAAAACCAGCCGGAAGTCGCCGACTCGCACAATCTGACGGCACGCCAGCTGGAAATCCTGCGGTTGATCGTACGCGGCAAATCCACTCGGGAGATCGCCAACGGCCTGGGCCTGAGCATCAAGACCGTCGAAACCCACCGCTCGCAGATCATGAAACGCCTGCAGATCTACGACGTGGCGGGTCTGGTGCTGTTCGCGGTGCGCGAACAGATCATCAGTCTGGACGACTGATCGAACCCGCGCCGCCCAACAGCGGCGAATGCTCCGGCAAATGCACCTGCAAGGCGGCGGGGCGCGCCTCGAAACGCAGGCTGTCGCCCTCCAGCGGCTCGCCGTCAAGGTTGATGCTCAGCCCCTCGGCGACCTTGATTTCGACCCAGGGCAAACGGGCCCGGACAAACATATTGTCGAGGCCGAAGCCGTCGCTGAGCAGGTTCTTCAGCGTGCCCACCAACTCCTGTGGCGCCGGCAGAATACTGATGTCCAATAGACCATCGTCCGCCAGTGCCTGCGGGCACAAGACGTGTCCGCCGCCTGCCTGACGACCGTTGCCGATGCCCAATGCGAGCAGCTCGCCGCTCCAGTGAAAGTCCGGCCCTTGCAGTTCACCGTAAGCCGCGTGCAGCTCACTGAAGCGCGACAAACCGGTGAACAGATAAGCGGCCCCGCCGAGCACTTTTTTCAGATCTTCAGAGGTATTGGCCGTGACCTGGCTGCCGAAACCACCCGTCGCCATGTTCAGGAAAATCTGCCCACCGACTTCGCCCAGGTCAATCTTGCGCGGTGGCACGTCCAGCATTTCCAGTGCTTCGGCCGGCTCCAGCGGGATCCCCGCCGCGCGGGAAAAATCGTTAGCCGTTCCTAGCGGCAACAGCACCAGACTGGCCTCGTCCGGATGCGCGGCAAGCGCTTCAGCGATATCGCGCAACGTGCCATCTCCGCCTCCGGCGATGATCTTCCGAAAGCCACTCGCCAGTGCTTCTTCCACCAGACGCTGAGCGTCACCGGCCTCCCAGGTCAGCCGTACGGCCAATTCCCAGCCCTGCTTGCGTTTGCCTTCGACGGCGGCGCGAACCGCCTCATTGAGTGCCTGCTTGCCATGCAGAATCAACAGCGCCCTGCGTTCACTCATTACGGTCACTCCCCAAGATTGAATCGGTATGAAACATCTTGACCACTGGTGCAGGCAAAAAAGCCATGGGAACACCATTTAATTCAAGCGACTGACCTGTTGCGTCCTACGCGACGGTATTTTTTCTTACAACATGTGAGGAATCGGCTCAATTGACCGGACACGATCCTTGATTCACCTTGTGCAGGTGGTATCAATTTTCGATTCAACAACACAAGGATGTGCAGGTAATGATTGGATACACCCTCGGAGCTGTTGGCAGTCTGGATGACGGGAAGGCCGGTGCGCTTACACTTGAAACAGCCGATGGACATTTCCATGCCAAGCCATGAAGCCAGAATTGCAAATAGTCCGGTTGCCCCTCTGGACGAAAGTCGCGCCAGTCACAAATCCGATTTCAGAAAGAACGCCAGAACCGCTGGAGAAGTTGATATGGAACCGCGCGTGACCGAACTGGAAACCCACCTCAAATACATTCGTCGGGATATGGACGAAGTTCGCGGGGATGTAAAGACCATCAAGCACCGTCTCGCCTATTCGGCGGGTGCGACGGCGGTGGTCCTGGGACTGCTGGGATGGGTTGCCAACAGCCGGTTCGATCAGTTGGTCACACTGATGAGCCATTGACAGAGGAATGCAGGCATCGACGCGGTATCGGTCGAGCCTGCAATTACCGGAAGCGGATCAGCCGAGCAGGTCACTCAGGGGAATGAACCCGACCTCATCGCCTTCTACCAGCGTGCGGCCTTCCAGCACCTCTACCAGACCATCCGCCCAGGCCGCGCTGCGCAGCACACCGGAGCTTTGATTGCGGTAGATGATCGCCCGCCCCTGCTCGAGACGACCGCGCAGGTATTCGCGCCGATTGCCGGCCACAGGCCAGACAAAACCTGCCGGAACCGTAAACTTCAGAGGTTCGACATCCTGTACGCCCTGACGCCGCAGCAAGTAGGGCCGCGTGAGCAGAGCAAAGGTCACCAGCGTCGAAGCGGGGTTGCCCGGCAGGCCGATGACCGGCACCTTGCGAAAATGGCCAACTGTCAGCGGCTTGCCCGGTTTGATGGCCAGTTTCCACAGCGCCAGCTCGCCCTCTTCCCGCAATGCGATGCCAAGAAAATCCGCTTCACCGACCGACACGCCTCCGGTCGAGAGAATCAGGTCGACACCCTGCAAGCCGCCAAGGCGCGCCCGCGTGGTCGCCAGATCGTCCGGAAGAATACCGGCATCAATCACTTCACAACCCAGGCGCTGCAGCCAACTGCACAACACCACCCGATTACTGTTGTAGATCTGCCCCGGCCCCAGCGGCCGGCCCGGCTCGACCAGCTCATCGCCGGTGGACAGCACCGCCACTCGGACCTTGCGTACCACATTCAGCCCGGCACACCCCAGCGACGCCGCCAGACCTTGTTCGATCGGTCCCAGCCGGGTACCTGCCGCCAGAATCAACTCACCCACAGTGGTTTCTTGCCCCTTCGGGCGAATGTTCTGGCCGACGCTCATGGTTTCGATGAAACGCACGCTGCCGTCGTCCTGAACTTCGGCGTTCTCCTGCATTTCCACGCAATCGGCCCCGGCAGGCACTGGCGCACCGGTGAAGATCCGCGCGCAGGTACCGGGCTTCAACGGCTCAGGCGTCTGCCCGGCAAAGACTTTCTGACTGACCGGCAGCGGTGCGCCGGTCCAGTCGGCCAGATTCAGGGCATAACCATCCATGGCGCTATTTGGCCAGGGTGGCAGGTCCAGGGTCGAAACCAGGTCCTCGGCGAGCACCCGCCCCTCGACTTCGGCCAAGGGCAGAAACTCGCGTTCGACAATCGGCGAGGCTTCAGCCATCTCCAGCAGGCGGGCCAACGCTTGCTCGACAGGCATCAGGCTGCCGGTCTTGCCCGGCTTACCCACGGGATTCACAGGGCGCCGCCTGTTTCAGGTGAGGGACGAAGTTGCACGGACGGTGCCGCGAGTCCAGCTGTTCGGCGAGAATACCGTCCCAACCGGTGCGCACCGCATTGGTCGAACCTGGCAGGCAGCACACCAGTGTGCCATTGGCCAGGCCGGCCAGTGCCCGCGACTGCACGGTCGAAGTACCGATATCGGCCACCGAGATCTGGCGGAACAGTTCACCGAAGCCGTCAACCTGCTTGTCGAGCAGACAAGCCACGGCTTCAGGCGTGCTGTCACGCCCGGTGAAACCAGTGCCGCCGGTAATCAACACGACCTGCACGACGTCCTCGGCAATCCAGTGGGCAACTTGCGCGCGGATCTTGTACAGGTCATCTTTGAGCAGGACCCGTTCGGCCAAGCGGTGACCGGCAGCAGTCAGGCGGTCGACGAAGACCTGGCCTGAGGTGTCGGTTTCCAGGGTTCGGGTATCGCTGACAGTCAGCACCGCAATGTTCAGCGGCGCAAAAGGTACATCGGCCTTGGCTTTCATTAGGCTCGTCCAGTTGTAGGAGAAACAGCCCGGTGTTATATCACAGCGCCTGAATTTTTCGCCGCCCCGCTGGAGAGCTGCCATGACCTCGAATTCGCCATTGCCCCCCTGCTCCATTCTGCTCCTGGCAGGCGGACGCGGCCAGCGCATGGGCGGCCAGGACAAAGGGCTGGTCGAATGGCAGGGTGAGCCGCTGATTGCGCATTTGCAGCGCAAGGTCCGACCGCTGACTGACGATCTGATCATCTCCTGCAATCGCAATCACGAGCGTTATGCAGCCTACGCCGATCAATTGGTCAGCGATGAGCAAGGCGATTTTCCCGGTCCCCTGGCCGGCATCCTCGCCGGACTCAAGGCCGCCCGCCAGTCACACCTGTTGGTCTTGCCTTGCGATGTGCCGCGAATCGACGCCGCGCTGTTGCAGGACATGCGTGAAACCGCCGGCCGGTTTCCTGAAAAACCTTTAATGTTGCGTCACGACGACCACTGGGAACCCCTGCTGTGTGTAATTCCCGTCGCCCTGTTGCCAGCCTTCGAAGCCGCGTGGAACGCCGGCGAACGCAGCCCCGGCCGGGTCATGCGCAATCTCGGCGCGACTGCCCTGCAATGCCCGGACAATGACCCGCGACTGGCCAACCTGAACACCCCCGAACTGTTAAATACGCACAACACTGTGTCAGACTGACAGCATTCAAGGAACTCTCACGCCTTGTACACGTCTCAAGCTCAGTAACCAAAAGTATTCCCATTCGGAGACACACCCATGACTCAACGGACCCTCGCCACTTTCATGCTCGCACTGGGCCTGACTACCCTCGCTGGTTGCTCGTCGCCAACAGTGATCACCTTGAATGACGGTCGCGAAATCCAGGCCGTCGACACCCCGAAATACGATGACGATTCGGGCTTCTACGAGTTCAAGCAACTCGACGGCAAAGAGACCCGCATCAACAAGGATCAGGTTCGTACCGTTAAAGAGCTGTAAGCTTTACGTCGATACCGGATACAGAAAAGCCCGCATCAATGCGGGCTTTTTCATGGGTGAGGGGAAAGTGAATGGCGTCACCACTGCAGGGTGATCCGGCTCTCGAATTCACGATCCTCGCCGGTCACCGGGTCGACAAACCGCAGCCCCTGCGCCAGCAGCTTGAGCGGATTGGCGTAATCATCCTCAACGTCTTTCAGCACCTCCGGGTAAAACGGATCATTGCAGATACTCGCTCCCAGCGCGGTCATGTGTACCCGCAACTGATGCTTCTTGCCGGTCACCGGATAAAGGCCATAGCGCCACAGATCACCGTTCTTTTCCCGGACTTCCACCGCTGTTTCCGTATTGGCGTCGCCTGGCCCTTCCTGCATGCGGAAGAATGGTTCGCCATCGATCAGACGGCTTTTGTGTACCAGGGGAAATTCCAGCTCCGGCAGCGCACGGGCAATCGCCTCATAGCGTTTATCGATCTGCCGCGTAGGGAACAGCGACTGATAAGCGGAGCGGGTTTGTGGGTTAGCCGAAAAGATCACCAAGCCTGCCGTGTGCCGGTCAATGCGGTGCAGTGGCACCAGATGCGGATTATCGAGGCGGCGGATCAGACGACGCAGCAACGTCTGCTCGACGTATTCACCGGCCGGTGTCACCGGCAGAAAATGCGGCTTGTCCGCCACCACCAGATGTTCGTCCGCATACAGGATCGACTCGACCACCGGGATCGGCTTTTCGTCCGGCACTTCACGGAAGTAGTGAATGCGCAGGCCTTCCTTGTACGGCAGATCCAGCGCAATCGGCTGTCCCTGCCCATCCAGTACCCGGCCCCGGGCGATCCGGTCCAGCCATTGCTCGCGACTGATCGCACTGAAATGCTCACACAGGCAATCAAGGACGGTAGGCCAACTGCCCGGAGGAAGGTAAAGGGTGCTGGCCTGATTCTGCGCAGCGGAAAACGTTGGTGTGGACATACGGAAATTCGAACCCTCAATGCAGGTCGGCATTATCCAACACTGAGCGATACGAACCTAGCGCCGATTCCACCGCCCGCTTCAGGCCGGGATCGACTTGAGCGCGGCGGCTTCGGTGAATTCCTTGAGCCAGCGCAGCACATCGACCGCCTCCCAGCGCCCCGGGTCATACAAGGCGTACAGCAAGCCCTGATAACCGACCACATCCAGCTGCTTGTGATAACCGGCACGCTGGAACAGCGCCTCGATCTCGGCAAAACAGGTGTTGAAATGCAGTTTGTTGAAAGGCGTCTTGCCCTCCGTGACCAGCCCGTCCAGGCGCAACTCGAGGACCGCCTCGCGCACCACGTCAACCGACATCCGGTTCACGCTGTTCTTCAACTGTTCGACATTGACCACGGTTCGTCCCTCTGACTGCCGGATTCACCTGCTCAAGTCATGCAAAGCAGCAGGCCAACCCAATTACTGTATGCACATACAGTAACCGAATAAACCACAGAGTGCCAAGGGAAGGATGCACGGTCACGACCGGCGGAAAGCCATGTCGCGTCACCGAAGAAAAGGCTCAGCGCAGGAATGCCACGACCTGATCGGCATTGAACGGCCAGCTCAGCTCCGCACCATTATCAACACGGCGCAGCACCGGAATCCGCAGGCTGTAAGCCTCGAACCAGGACTCATCGTCGGCAATATCCACCAGTTCGACCAGCAGACCGTGCTCGACGAAAGGCATCAACTCGGCTTCTGCCAACTCACACAAATGGCATCCCAAGGTGCCGAACAACTGACATTCAGGAGGCATGATCGCTCAACCGGAAAAATGAGCATTCATTCTAGGCCTGCCTCGAAAACCCGTCGAGCCGCTGCCGCCCAAAGGCCCGAGCACGGCAACCAGTACGCAAAACCCTGACGCAAATCAGTCCAGAGAAAAGCCAATTGGGCCATGCTCCCGGGCTTTTTGCCTCTACGCTTGAGAAGCCTGAGCCTGACATCGGAGTGTCTTGTGTTTGCCAACCTGTTGATCATCCTCGCCTCATCCCTGGTGATGATTGCCCTGTTTCGCCGCCTGCGCTTGCCGCCGGTGCTGGGCTATCTGTGCGTGGGCCTGATGGTGGGGCCGACCGCGTTCAACTGGGTCAACGAGAGCGAGCACCTGCCGGACGTGGCCGAGTTGGGCGTGGTGTTTCTGCTGTTTTCGCTGGGCCTGGAGTTTTCCCTGTCGAAAATGATCGCGCTGCGCCAGGTGGTGTTTCGCCTGGGCAGTCAGCAGGTATTGCTCAGCACCGGGGTGCTCGGGCTGGTGCTGATCCTGCTGGGCATGCCGCTGGCCCCGGCAATGTTGCTCGGGGCCGGGCTGTCGTTGTCGTCGACGGCGATTGTCACCAAGGAGTTGAGCAGCCTGGGCGAAGTGTTCAGCAGCCACGGGCAGAACGCGGTCGGGGTCTTGCTGTTTCAGGACGTGGTCGCGGTGTTGTTGCTGACCCTGGTGCCAGTGTTCGCCGGGAGCAGCACGCAAGCCTGGTACTGGGCCTTGCCATTGACGCTGGTGAAGACCGTGGTGCTGTTTTTCGGTCTGCTGCTGGCCAGCCGCTGGTTGCTGCCACGGCTGTTCCACGAAGTGGCGGCCTCGCGCTCGGCGGAATTGTTCGTCCTGCTGGCGCTGGTGATTGTGCTGCTGACCGCCTGGCTGACACACCTGCTGGGCCTGTCCCCTGCCCTTGGCGCATTTCTCGCCGGCATGCTGTTGGGCGAGAGCCACTATCGCCATCAGATCGAGGCCGACATCCGGCCGTTTCGCGACATCCTGCTCGGGGTGTTTTTCGTCAGCATCGGCATGCTGATCGACCTGCAACTGTTCGTCAGTCACAGCCTGCTGATTCTCGGCCTGACCCTCGGTCTGATGCTGATCAAAGGCACGGTCGTCGCGCTTTTGGTGAAGTGGCGCGGCAGCGATCACGAAACTGCCTGGCGCAGCGGCCTGGCGTTGGCGCAGGGCGGGGAATTCTGCTTCGCATTGATGGCGCAGATGCAGCAAAACCGCATGCTGCCTGACGAGCTGGGCGGCCTGCTGCTGGCGGCGACATTCTGCTCGATGTTGCTGACCCCGCTATTGTTGCGCGGGGCACCGAAAATTGCCCTGCGCCTGCATCGCAAGCCGAATCAGGAGGCGCAAATCGAGGAAATCAGCGCCCTCAATGCCGGTCTGGATCAACATGTGGTGATTTGCGGCTACGGGCGCGTTGGCCAGTCCATCGGCCGCTTCATGCGCAATGCCAATCAACCTTACATCGCGTTGGACAACGATCCGGTGCGCGTGCAGGAAGCCGCGTCCGGGGAAAGTGATGTGCATTATGGCGACTCATCGCGCGGTGACTTGCTGACGGCCATCGGATTGTTGCGCGCGAAACTGCTGGTGATCGCCGTGGATCAGAGCGATGTCAGCCTGCGAATTCTCAAGGAAGCGCGCCGGCTCAATGCGCGGATACCAATTCTGGTGCGCACCCGCGATGACAGCCAATGGGCTGAACTCAAAGCGGCCGGCGCCACCGAAGTGGTGCCGGAACTGTTGGAATCGAGCCTGATGCTCGCCTCCCACGCCTTGATCATGCTCGGCCTGCCCGCGCATCAGGTGCAGGAGCAGATCGATCAGGTGCGCATCGACCGCTATCGCCTGTTGCATGGGTTCTATCCCGGCGCCGAAGACAAGGAAACTTAGTCCTGACTGACCGCGCCGATCTTGTGCAGCGACAGATCGGCGCCGTAATACTCTTGTTCCTGACTCAGGCGCAGGCCGTGCAAGGCCTTGATCACGCCGTAAACGGCGAATCCGCCGAGCAATGCGACCACCACACCGAGCGCAGTGCCGATCAACTGACTGATCAGGCTGACGCCACCGAGGCCACCCAGCGCAGTCTGGCCGAAGATGCCGCAAGCGATCCCGCCCCACACCCCGCACAAACCGTGCAACGGCCAGACGCCGAGTACATCGTCGATACGCCATTTGACTTGCGCGGCGGTAAAACACCAGACAAACAACGCACCGGCAATCGCGCCAGTCACCAGCGCACCGACCGGATGCATCAGGTCGGAACCGGCGCAGATCGCCACCAGCCCGGCCAACGGGCCGTTGTGCAGAAAGCCCGGGTCATTGCGCCCGACAATCAACGCCGCCACCGTGCCGCCGACCATGGCCATCAACGAGTTGACTGCAACCAGACCGCTGACGCCTTGCAACGTCTGTGCGCTCATCACGTTGAAGCCGAACCAGCCGACAATCAGAATCCACGAACCCAGCGCCAGAAACGGAATGCTCGACGGTGCGAACGCCACCAGACGCCCTTCGCGATAACGGCCATTGCGCGGGCCGAGCAGCAAAACCGCCGCCAGTGCCAGCCAGCCGCCCATGGCGTGCACCACCACCGATCCGGCGAAATCATGGAACGCCGCGCCAAAACGTGCCGTCAGCCAGGCCTGCAGACCGAAGTTGCCGTTCCAGACCATGCCCTCGAAAAACGGGTAGATGAACGCCACGATTAGCGCCGTTGCACACAACTGCGGAACGAAGCGCGCGCGCTCGGCAATCCCGCCGGAGATGATCGCCGGAATCGCCGCGGCGAAGGTCAGCAGGAAGAAAAACTTCACCAGACCGTAACCGTGATCGGCACTCAGCACCGCCGCCGGTTGCATGAAGGTCACCCCGTAGGAGATCCAATAGCCTATAAAGAAATAGGCCAGGGTCGAAACGGCAAAGTCGCTGAGGATCTTCGACAGTGCGTTGACCTGGTTTTTCTGGCGCACCGTGCCGACTTCAAGGAAGGCGAAACCGGCGTGCATCGCCAGCACCATCACCGCACCGATCAGAATGAACAACGTGTTGGAGCTGTGAACCAGCGTGTCCACAGCGCTTTGCAGATTTTCCATAAAGAGGCAGACCTGAAGGCTAAAAAGGCACCAAAGCGGTTCGCGCGGACAATTCATGCACCAAGTTGCGACCGGTCGGTCTGCGCAATGAAGCTGCGATGAACCGGTTTGGCGCACAAGGTCGATGTCCTGACACGAACCAGGATTATTTGAGTTAAGGTTTTGCTGCATGTACGCCCGCCAACAGCGCACGGCGGCAGCAGAACGCACCACGACATAGCAAAAGCTGTACCAGTCATTTGTACTGAACCTTCGCGCAAGGCTCATACTCGAACGCTTCAGACGTCACTTACGGAGATCCACCCATGGCCAGCATCAAGGCAAAGACTGCTCAAGAAATCCTGATGAACGACTTCCAGACTCTGGTCGCCGACACCGAGCGGCTGCTCGAACACACCGCGTCCCTGGCGGGCGATCAGGCCGATGAGCTGCGTGATCAGATCCACGACAGCCTGCTGCGCGCCCGGGAAACCCTGAAGCTGACCGAAGACACCCTGCGTGATCGCGGCCAGGCTGCCGTCACCGCCACCGAAGATTATGTGTCGGCCAACCCTTGGCAATCAGTGGGTATCGCCGCCGGCGTGGGCTTTCTGATTGGCCTGCTGGCCACTCGGCGCTGATCATGTCGATCGGCGAATCCGGCCTGGGGTCGGGCACCTCCTCTTCCACGCGGCGTCTGGGCGCCGCTGTTCTCGGCTTGCTGCACAGCCATGTCGAACTGTTCGGCATCGAATTGCAGGAGCAGAAATCACGCACCGTCAGCCTGTTGCTGTTCGCAGGGCTGGCGCTGGTGTTTGCCCTGCTGTTGCTGGTGGGTCTGTCGACGCTGGTGCTGATCGTGTTCTGGGATACCTATCGTCTGGCAGCGATCATCGGCCTGTGCGTGTTCTACACCCTGGCGGCCGCTTTCTGCGGGCTGCGTCTCAAGGCAGCAGTCTTCGATGAATCCTCGCCCTTCCACGGCACGCTGGAAGAATTGGCCAATGATCGGGAGCGCCTGCTGCCATGAGCCTGCCTGAACTGCCACACAACAGCTCGCGCCGGGAAATGCGCAAGGCGCTGATCCGCCTGCGCATGGAAATGCATCGTCAGGAAATCCGCCACGAAGCCGGGCAAGTGCTGCAGCCCTTGCAGCGCATGCGCGGCATGACGCAAAACCTGCAAGGCGGCTTCGGCATCAAGCACGCGCCGCTTTGGGGCGTGGCCGCCGTCACCCTGCTGGGCTTCATCACCGGCAAAGGCGCAAAAAGCGGCGGTGTTGGCGGGCTGACCCGGCTGATACGGCTGGGCACCAGCCTCGGGCCACTGATCAAACTGGTCATGCAGAGTTCGGGCAAACGCTAAGCCGACGCATCTGGCTACATTCTTGCAATATCCGCGGGATGAACCTCTTTACCCGGAGGTTCAATCCCGCGCGCCTACCCGGTCGGCGGGGTTCATCCAGAACAAGAACGACTAAGGAGGCCCCGTGATCGACGGGCAACCGCTCGCCTGCTTTCAACCTTTCATCGATACCGCCACCGGACGTATTGCAGGCGTCGAAGCATTGGGTCGCCTGCGCCAGCCTGACGGCCAACTGGCCTCGGTCGGGCCGTTGTTTGCCGACCCACGCACACCCGCCATCGCCCTGCGCCGGCTCGACCGGCAGATCCGCGACAACGCCCTGAGCCGACTGCATGAAGCCCCCGCCGAGTGGTTTCTCAGCCTGAACATGTCGCCGCGCTGGATCAGTCGCCTGCGCGCCGATCAACCGCTGCCCAGCCTCAAGCAGATGCTGCGCCACGGCGTCGATCCGCAACGCATCGTGTTCGAGATCACTGAACTGGGCGGCAATGGTCAGCGTCTGGCCGAAGTGGTCGCGCGCTATCGCGAGGCCGGAGCGCGGATCGCTATCGATGACTTCGGCGCCGGTTACTCGCAGCTCGATCGGGTGCTGGCGTTGCAGCCGGACATTCTCAAACTCGACATGCGCCTGTTTCAGGCTGCCGCACTGGGCGGGCCGAGCAGTGACGTGGTCAAGGCTCTGGCGCAAATGGCTGAAAAAACCGGCTGCTGGATCATCGCCGAAGGCGTGGAAACCGAGGCCCAGCTCAATTTCGCCCTGGAATGCGGTTCGCGCTACGTTCAGGGTTTCCTGTTCGCCCGGGCGCAGGAGGCGTTTTATCCGACCGACGCCTTCGTGCAGCGCTTCGCCGAACTGCGCCAGCGTTACGTGCGGCAGAAACTGGCCGAACGCGGGCGCCTGATGCAGATGCGCCAGCAACTCGGCGAACTGATGGCGATCCTCCAGAGCTGGGCTCAGGCCCACGCGCCGCTGAGTGCGCTGCCGCAACTCGAAGCCTTCCCGTGGTTGCTGCGGTTCTACCAATGCGACCGTCACGGCACCCAACTCACGCCCAACCTCGAATGGCGCAACAACGGCTGGGTCGCCGATAACCGCTATCTGGGCCACAACTGGTCATGGCGTCCGTACTTCTATCATTTGCTCGCCGAAGGCTGGGAAGAGCGGCGCCTGACCCTGTCCAGCACCTACCGCGATGCCACCAGCAACCAGTATTGCCTGACCGCCGGGCAGTTCTTCGATAACGGCGAGCGCCTGCTGCTGATCGATATTGATGCCGCGGGCTTGTAGTTCCGCTTGCAGGTGTGTGGCTGAACCGGGAAGCTAGGGCAACAGTCATCCCAGTCACCGACGGAGAGAACCAGCCTTGGATTGGCAGACCCTGCTCAACCGCGAACGCCTTGGAAAACCGCTGCACAGCCCGCAAGAACTGGGCCGCAGCCCGTTCCACAAAGACCACGACCGCATCATCTTCTCCGGTGCCTTCCGCCGTCTGGGCCGCAAGACCCAGGTGCATCCGGTGTCGAGTAACGACCACATCCACACCCGCCTGACCCACTCGCTGGAAGTCAGCTGCGTCGGGCGCTCGCTGGGCATGCGCGTCGGTGAAACCTTGCGCAGCGCCCTGCCCGACTGGTGCGACCCGAGCGATCTGGGCATGGTCGTGCAATCGGCCTGCCTGGCCCATGACATCGGCAACCCGCCGTTCGGCCACTCCGGTGAAGATGCGATTCGGCACTGGTTCCAGCAGGCGGCCGGGCGCGGCTGGCTCGACGGCATGAGCGAAGCCGAGCGCGGTGACTTCCTCAATTTCGAAGGCAATGCGCAAGGCTTCCGGGTGCTGACTCAGCTTGAGTATCACCAGTTCGACGGCGGCACCCGCCTCACCTACGCCACCCTCGGCACCTATCTGAAGTATCCGTGGACCGCACGTCACGCCGACTCGCTGGGCTACAAGAAACACAAATTCGGCTGCTATCAGAGCGAACTGCCGCTGCTGGAGCAGATCGCCCACAAGCTCGGTCTGCCGCAACTGGAAGACCAGCGCTGGGCGCGCCACCCATTGGTGTACCTGATGGAGGCTGCCGACGACATCTGCTACGCGCTGATCGACCTCGAAGACGGCCTGGAAATGGAGCTGCTGGAGTACGCGGAAGTCGAATCGCTGCTGCTCGGTCTGGTGGGAGACGATCTCCCGGAAACCTATCGCCAGCTCGGCCCGCAGGATTCGCGTCGACGCAAACTGGCGATCCTGCGCGGCAAGGCCATCGAGCACCTGACCAACGCCGCTGCCCGGGCATTCGTCGAGCAACAGGATGCGCTGCTGGCCGGCACCCTGCACGGCGACCTGGTGGAACACATGCACGGCCCGGCCAAACGCTGCGTACTCAACGCCAAGGACATCGCCCGCAAGAAAATCTTCCAGGACAAGCGCAAGACGCTGCATGAAATCGGCGCCTACACCACCCTGGAAATCCTCCTCAACGCGTTCTGCGGCGCGGCCCTGGAGCAACATGGCGGCCGCACGCCGTCGTTCAAGAGCCGCCGGATCCTCGATCTGCTGGGCAACAATGCGCCGGATCCCCATGGCCCGCTGCACACCTCGTTCCTGCGCATGATCGACTTCATCGCCGGGATGACCGACAGCTACGCCAGTGACATGGCGCTGGAAATGACCGGGCGTTCCAGCCACTGACAGAAAAAAAGTTGCTCAACCGGGTCAGGCAACTGCCCGGATGAGCGATGCCTCGATTGAACCGGTTCTCTGGTCTCAGGCAAACGGATCGACTGAAAGGTAAATCCGTTTAACAGCCAACTACGCAAACAAAACCTTGTTTATTCAAGGTTCGACAAGCAACTTAAAACATTCAGATAAACAAATCAGCACAACACTTCCTTACGCGACACAGAGTTTGGTCGTAGTCGGTTTCCTTTTAGTGCGTAGGACTTATCCTATATTGCCGCAACAGCCCCGGGAGTTCATGCGGCAGCTCATTTATCTGAGCTAAGGTGCGCCCTTTATTCGCGCACGTATGGGATTTGATTATGAACTCCGTTTTTATTGTCGATGATCACCCCGTCATCCGACTTGCCGTTCGAATGCTGCTCGAGCATGAAGGTTACAAGGTCGTCGGCGAAACCGATAACGGGGTCGATGCCATGCAAATGGTCCGCGAATGCATGCCCGACCTGATCATCCTTGATATCAGCATACCCAAACTCGACGGCCTGGAAGTTCTCGCCCGGTTCAACGCCATGGGCACCCCGCTCAAAACCCTGGTACTGACGGCGCAATGCCCGACGCTGTTCGGCATTCGCTGCATGCAGTCCGGTGCATCCGGTTATGTTTGCAAAGTGGAAGACTTGAGTGAACTGGTCAGTGCGATCAAGGCGGTACTTTCCGGTTACAACTATTTCCCCAGCCAGGCATTGAATCCGGTGCGCCTCGACGACGTGCGTTATGCCGAACTGGAGTTATTCAAATCCGTCAACGACCGCGAGCTGATGGTCCTGCAATTATTTGCCCAAGGGCGCACCAACAAGGAAATAGCCAAGGGCATGTTTCTCAGTAACAAGACAGTCAGTACCTACAAAAAACGCCTGATGCAAAAACTCAAGGCCAGATCTCTGGTGGAACTGATCGAGATGGCCAAACGCAACGCGCTAGTGTGAGAGCCTGAATGCCCAGTCGTTTAAAGATCTGTCTCGCCCTATGTTGCGTCAGCCTGTGCCTGACGACTCAGGTGCATGCCAGCTTCGTCACCGCGCAAGATTATGTGCTGCGCAGCCGCTCGGGCCACGAAGCGCCATCCGTGTCCCTTGAACCCGCGCAACGGCAATGGCTGGAGAGTCGCCGCGAACTGGTACTGGGCACTTCCGCGCCGGACTATCCGCCGTTCGACATGACCGCCAGCGGTCGTGATTACGAAGGTTTTACCGCCGACTACGCCGGTCTGCTCGAACAGGCTGTCGGGTTGCCAATCCGGGTCCAGCGCTTTGCCTCACGGGAAGCCGCCTTGCAGGCGTTGATTGCAGGTCAGGTCGACATGCTCGGTACGGCCAACGGTTTCGAGGCCAGTAACGCAAATATCCTGCTTTCAACGCCCTACGCCATCGATCAGCCGGTTCTGGTTACCCGCGAAGGCGAGACCCGCTCGCTGACTGAAGGCCTGGCCGGTCTGCGGCTGAGCATGGTCTATCACTATCTGCCCCAGGATGAGGTCAAGGCGCAGTATCCCAAAGCCATCCTGACGTCCTATCCCTCCTATCAAAACGCAATCAACGCGGTGGCTTTCGATCAGGCTGACGTGTTTCTGGGTGACACCATTTCCACCCACTACATGATCAACAAGGGTTATCTGAACAACATTCGCATGGCCAATTTCGGCAAACAGGAAGCCCACGGTTTCAGCTTTGCCGTTCACGCCGACAACCCGCAACTGCTGGCGATCATCAACACCGTGCTGCAAGCCATACCGGCCAGCGAACGGGACAACATCGCCAAGCGCTGGAGCGCCGGCAGCGACATTCTGCTGACCGACCAGAAGCTGCAATTGACCCACCACGAAGAACAGTGGCTCAAACAGCACCCGGTGCTACGCGTCGTCGTCAACGAGGCGTTCGCGCCGCTGACATTCTTCGACAGCGACG
This sequence comes from Pseudomonas sp. PS01299, assembly GCF_029960145.1. Classification (NCBI taxonomy): domain Bacteria; kingdom Pseudomonadati; phylum Pseudomonadota; class Gammaproteobacteria; order Pseudomonadales; family Pseudomonadaceae; genus Pseudomonas; species Pseudomonas sp. PS01299. The sequence goes on from NZ_JASCPO010000020.1 coordinate 23,256, forward strand.
GCAACCTGCGGGGCATCACTGCCGACCTGCTCGAACTGCTGCGCCTGCGTACCGGCCTGCGCTTCGAACTGGTCCGCAGCCGCAGTGACGGAGAAATGATCGAGCAGATCAATCAACATCGGGCGGATCTGATCGCCGCGTTGCTACCCAGCCCCCAACGGGAAAAGACCCTGCAATTCAGCCGTCCCTATCTGGAAAACTCCTTCGTCCTGCTGACGCGCAAATCCGCTGACAGCCCGACACATCCCACCCAGCTCAAGAACCGATACCTGGCGATTGCCCAAGGCAGTCCCATGGCTGATTACCTGCGCCGCGAATTCCCCAACATCCACCTGATCGAAACCTCCGACACTTTCGGTGCCGCAACCTTGCTTGCCGAAGGCAAGGCCGATGGCGCCGTCGCCTCGCTGGTGATTGCCAATTATCTGATTTCATCGCGGATCTTCGAACATCAGTTGCAGATCACCACCACCCTGGGCACACGTCAGGCGGCCTTCTCGCTGGCCAGCGCCCGTGACAATGCCGAACTGGGCTCGATCCTCGACAAGGCGCTGCTGAGCATCACACCGGAGGAACTGGGGGTCATCAACAGTCGCTGGCGCGGTTTCTCCAATGCGGCTCAAAGCAACTGGCATCACTACAAGCGCCTGTTTTACCAATTGATCGGCGCGGCCTGCCTGCTGCTATTGCTGTCGCTGTTGTGGAACGCCTACATGCGTCGCCAGATCAAGCAACGCCAGGCCGCCGAACGGGCACTCAACGATCAGTTCGAATTCATGCGTTCACTGGTCAATGGCACCCCTCACCCGATCTACGTGCGCGACCGCCAGGGTCTGCTGCAAAGCTGCAACGACAGCTACCTCGAAGCCTTCAACGCCAAACGCGAAGACGTGATCGGCAAAAGTGTCATGCAGGGCACCCTGAGCAACGCCTTCGAAGCCCAGGCCTACCAGGCGGATTACCAGCGGGTGGTGGCCGAAGGCACGCCTCTGCTGCTCGATCGACCGCTGCACATCGGTGGCCGGCGTTTGACGATCTACCACTGGATCCTGCCGTACCGCGACTCCAGTGGCGATGTGCAAGGGATCATCGGCGGCTGGATCGACATCAGTGAACGTCGCCAGTTGTTCGATGAACTGCGCCGGGCCAAGGAACAGGCGGACAACGCCAACCGCGCCAAAAGTACCTTTCTGGCCACCATGAGCCACGAAATCCGCACGCCGATGAATGCCATTATCGGCATGCTCGAACTGACGCTCAAACGCATGAATGATCAGGCTCCGGATCGCTCCTCCATTGAAACCGCCTACTGCTCGGCCAAGGATCTGCTGGGCCTGATCGGCGACATTCTCGATATCGCGCGGATCGAGTCCGGGCACCTGAGCCTGAGCCCGGAACGGGTCAATCTGGTCGAAACAGTGGCGTCGGTGGTCAGGATCTTCGACGGCCTCGCCCGCCAGAAAAACCTCCTCCTGCCGCTGATCATCAATCCGCCCGGGCTGCAGGTCGACGTGGAACTGGATCCGTTGCGCTTCAAGCAGATCCTGTCGAACCTGATCAGCAATGCCATCAAATTCACTGAGTCCGGGCAGGTGCGGATCAATCTGGATGTGCTGCCCAACGGGCCGGGCCAATGCTCGCTCGTTCAGTTGACGATCCAGGACACCGGGGTCGGCATCAGCATCGAAGATCAACAACGCCTGTTCGAGCCGTTCGCCCAGACCGAGAGTGGCCGGCAGCAAGCTCGCAGCGGCGCAGGCCTGGGGCTGGTGATCTGTCGCAACCTGTGTGAAATGATGGGTGGGCAGCTGCAGTTGAGCAGCCAGCCGGGGATCGGCACCCAGGTCTGCCTGTCACTGCCGCTGCAAACGCTACCGTGCCAGGTGACCACGGCAAAAACCGAGCCTGTGCTGCAAACCTCTGCACCACTGAACATTCTGGTGGTCGACGATCATCCGGCCAATCGCCTGCTGATGTGCCAGCAACTGGAGTTCCTCGGGCACCGATTCACCCTCGCCGAAGAGGGTCGGAGTGGATTCGAGAAATGGCAGACCGGTGCATTCGACCTGGTTATCGCTGACTGCAACATGCCGTTGATGAACGGCTACGAACTGACCGAGGCGATCCGCCAACAGGAACAACGCACTGGCCGCCCTCCGTGTACCGTGCTGGGCTTCACGGCCAACGCGCAGCCTGAAGAAGTACAGCGCTGCAAACAGGCCGGCATGAATGACTGCCTGTTCAAGCCGTTGAGCCTCAGCGCACTGAGCCACTGGATCAATGGTCTGCAGCCCGCGACGCTTGAACCGGCGTTCAATCTTGACGGGTTGAGTCAGTTGACTGGCGGCAACCCGCTGCAAGTCCGGCGTCTGCTCACGCAATTGCTCAAGAGCAGCCGTCTCGATCGCGAGGAATTATTAGCCCTGGCCCCCTGCAATGATCGTCAGGCAGTGGCGCTGGTCGCCCACAAGATCAAAGGCGCCGCCCGGATCGCCCAGGCCTCGCGCCTGATCGCCTGTTGCGATGCGCTGGAACAGGCCTGCATGCAGACAACGCCCGCACCGACCATCGTGCGCTGCGTCGAGGCCACCGATGCAGCCATGCTCGAACTGGAGCAGGCGTTGCGGCAACAACTGGAACCGTTCGCAGAAAGCACAATGACCGAGCCTTAACTATGCTTGGACGCTGAGCAGTGTGTTTACTTCAATGGAGAGTCAGCAATGCCCAGCCCACTGCGCCCGGATCAACGCCGGTTCCCGTTGCACGTGCACATCAGCGTCATGTTCACCTTTCTGCTGTTGCTCACAGGCGTGGTGCTGGGGCTGTTCAATTATCGCCAGACCACCCGGATCATCCTGTCGAGCAGTGAAAACCTGTTCAATCGCATCGAACAGGATGTGCGCCTGGACCTGCATTCAACCTACGAACCGATCCGGCACCTGCTGAGCCTGCTGGCCGACAATCAGGCGGCCGAGGCGCCGAACCTGCAACAGCGTCTGGCGCTGCTCAAGCCGTTCAGTCAGTCGCTCAAGGACAACACCGATCTCGCCTCGCTGTATCTGGGCTACGGCAACGGCGATTTCTTCATGGTCCGGCCCTTGCGCACCAGCGCGCTGAAAACCCTGCTCAAGGCACCACCAACAGCGGCCTATCAGGTCTGGAGCATCGAGCACGACGCCAGCGGCACCGTATTGTCGCAGTCACTGTTCTTCGACCAGACGCTGACGCCTGTCGGACGCGACACCAATCCCGACGACCGCTACGACCCGCGTACCCGCAACTGGTACAGCAACGCCCTGCAACAGGGCGATCAGATCACCACCGAACCCTATGTATTTTTCTCCACGCACAATGTGGGCACCACCCTGGCCCGGCGCAGCAGCGCAACCAGTGTGATCGGTGCCGATCTGACTTTGGAGGCACTCTCGGCCACCTTGACCAAGCATGTGGTCACCCCCTCGACCGAAATCGTGTTGTTCGATGCCGATGGCAATGCCGTGGCCTATCCGGACAGCAGCCGGCTGATCGTCGACGGCAGCAGCGCACGCCTGGCCAAAGCGGCCGACCTCAGTCCGAATCTGCACGCGTTGCTGTCCACCGCCCATCCGGGCAAACGGCTCGACGTCAATGGCCGCCACTGGATCGTCGCCCGCAGCACCCTGCAGGAAGGCGGGCCAAAAGGTTTGCAGATGGCCCTGCTGGTGCCCGAGGACGAACTGCTTGCCGATGCCTACCGCATGCGCTGGCAAGGCGCGCTGATCACCTTGGCGATCTTGCTGCTGTGCCTGCCGCTGGGCTGGCTGATCTCGCGGATTCTGGTCAAACCGTTGCACGCGTTGGTCAAGGAAGCCGACGCGATCCGCAGTTTCGATTTCAACTTTCCGGTCACCCGCCGCTCGCCGGTGCTGGAGGTTGACCAGTTGAGCCTGTCGATGGCGCGCATGAAGGACACGCTCGCCAGTTTCTTCCGCATCACCGACAGCCTCTGCGCCGAAACCCGCTTCGCCCCGCTGCTGCAAAGGGTGCTGTTCGAAACGGTGCAGATCGCCCAGGCGCAGGCGGGGTTGATCTATCTGCGCGAAAGCGATGGCAACCGGATGGAGCCTTACGGACTGGTTATTGATGGCGCCTCGCACGAGCCGGGCGAGTTCGCTGTGCTGGGCCGGGATCTCCTGGCCGATCAAGGGCCGGCGTGGTTCCAGCAACTGATCAACGCTGACAACGTGGTCAGCAGCCTTGGCTTCGAGCAGGCCGGGGACTTGCAGAAAGTCCTGTTGGCCATGCAGTCGCCGCGCATCCACCTGATCGGCATCCGCTTGCGTAATCGGCACAACGAAACCATCGGCCTGTTGCTTCTGCTGATCAACGACAGCGGCAGCGCTCAGGACCTGGAAAAACTGCGCCCGGACCGCATCGGCTTCCTGCAAGCCGTGTCTGGTGCGGCGGCGGTGAGTATCGAAAGTCAGCGCCTGCAAGCGAAGCAGAAACAGTTGCTCGATGCGTTCATCCAGTTACTGGCCGGCGCCATCGACGCCAAGAGCCCGTACACCGGTGGCCACTGCCAGCGCGTGCCGGAACTGACCCTGATGCTCGCGCAGGCCGCGGCCGCCAGCCAGGCGCCGGCGTTCCAGAGCTACCAACCGAGCGAAGACGAATGGGAAGCCCTGCACATTGCGGCCTGGCTGCACGATTGCGGCAAAGTCACGACGCCGGAGTATGTCGTCGACAAGGCGACCAAACTGGAAACCCTCAACGATCGCATCCACGAAATCCGCACCCGTTTCGAAGTGCTCAAGCGCGATGCCTGGATCAGTTACTGGCAGGCGATCGCACTGGGCGGCAACGCGGCGCAACTGAGCGAACTGCGTGACGCCACGCTGACGCAACTGGATGACGACTTTGCCTTCGTTGCCCGTTGCAATCTGGGCGGTGAGGCCATGGCGCCCGCCGATCTGCAACGTCTTGAACGCATTGCCGAGCGCCGCTGGATGCGCACCCTCGATGATCGCTTGGGGGTGTCATGGGAGGAAAACCGCCGCCAGGCGCAAACGCCGGCGGCGAATCTGCCAGTCAGCGAGCCACTGCTGGCGGACAAGCCCGAACATCTGATCGAACGCGCCGACAGCGAACTGATTCCGGAAGACAATCCGTGGGGGTTCAAACTGGATGTGCCGCGTTACAAATACAATCGCGGCGAACTGTACAACCTGAGCATTGCCCGGGGCACGCTGACCCGCGAAGAGCGCTACATCATCAATCACCACATGGTGCAGACGATCCTGATGCTCAGCCACCTGCCCTTCCCCGGGCACCTGGACAGCGTCGCGGAAATCGCCGGTGGGCATCACGAAAAGATGGACGGCAGCGGTTATCCCAAACGCCTGAAGCGCGAGGACATGAGCCTGCCGGCGAGGATGATGGCGATTGCCGATATTTTCGAGGCCCTGACAGCGGCCGATCGGCCGTACAAGAAGGCCAAATCCTTGAACGAGGCGCTGGGGATCATGGCCACCATGTCCCGCGAGGCGCACATCGACCCCGAGCTGTTTGCGCTGTTCATCAACGATGGGGTGTACATGCAGTACGCCGCACGGTTTCTCGATCCGCGCCAGATCGATGTGGTGGATCCGGCCAGCCTGCTGCGCAAGGCTGGCCTGAGTGCCTGATCAGCAGTCGGTCAGACGCAGGAAAATCGCCGCCAGTTGCTCGATTCCGGCCTGATCGTCGGTGCCGAAACGCGAGAGTTTCGGGCTGTCGAGATCAAGTACGCCGATCAACCGACCGTCCTTGACCAGTGGCACCACCAGCTCGCTGTTGGAGGCGCTGTCGCAAGCGATATGACCGGGGAACGCATGCACGTCTTCAACGCGCTGGGTCTGTCGACTGGCCGCTGCCGCGCCACATACACCGCGACCGAACGGAATGCGCACACAGGCGATCTGCCCCTGAAACGGGCCAAGCACCAGTTCTTCGTTGCGATTGAGGTAGAAACCGGCCCAGTTCAAATCGTCGAGCTGGTTGAACAGGAACGCCGAAAACTGCGCGGCGTTGGCGATGAAATCGCGCTCGTCCGCCAGCAGCGATTCCAGTTGTGCGGCCAACATGCCATAGCCTTCGAGGCCCTGGCCGCTTTGTTGCAAATCAATCATGCCTTGTGCTCCAGCAATTTCAGTCCCACCCAGTAACGGGCGAATTGGTACGCGCAACGTCCGTTGCGATTGCCGCGCCCGGTTGCCCAGCGCACGGCGAGGATGTCGAGCTCTTCGTCGCGCTGCCAGCTCAAGCCGGCCTTGGCGGCCAACTGGCCGATCCAGTGCTCGACGACGTTGAGGAAGTGTTCCTGGGTAAACGGATAAAACGACAACCACAGGCCGAAACGGTCGGACAAGGCGATCTTGTCTTCCACCGCCTCACTCGGATGCAGCTCGCCGTCGACGCGTTTCCAGTTTTCGTTGTCGCTTTCCTTTTCCGGCACCAGATGGCGGCGGTTGGAAGTGGCGTACAGCAGAACGTTGTCCGGGGCCTGTTCGAGCGAGCCGTCGAGCACGCTTTTCAGCACGCGGTAATCGCCTTCGCCGGACTCGAACGACAGGTCATCGCAGAACAGCACGAAGCGTTGCGGCAGTTTGCCGATCTGCTCGACCACGCGCGGCAGGTCGGCCAGATGGTCGCGCTCGATTTCGATCAAACGCAGGCCGGCCTTGGCGTGTTCGGCCAGCAACGCGCGCACCAGCGACGATTTACCGGTGCCGCGCGAGCCCCAGAGCAGCGCATGGTTCGCCGGCATGCCGTCGAGAAACTGCTGAGTGTTGCGGCCCAGTTGTTCCAACTGACGATCAACACCGATCAGGTCGGACAGGCGCATGTCGAGGCTGACTTCCAGTGGCAGCAAATAGCCGCTGCGCCCGTCACGCTGCCAGCGCGCCGCCAGGCAGGTTTCCCAGTCGATCAGCGGACGCGGCGCCGGCAGCAAGGGTTCGATCCGCGCCAGAACCGACTCGGCGCGTTCAAGAAAAGCATTCAATCGGGAATCCACGTCTTCTCCTCGGGCACGTTCACAGTGATGATGTCGATCCAGCGACGACAGACAGATCTCAATCCCCGTTCAAGCCTTGTTACAAGGCGCTTCGGGAACCTCGGTATCCATACATGATCGACTATGCTTGAGCAGCGAAGGGAAACGGAAGTGGTTCAACACCCCATGGATATCAAATTCACCCACCGGCTGTCATACAAGCAAGCCAGATTCACGGTGCTGGTCGGGTTCGTTCTGGGCACGCTGCTCAGCCTGCTGCAAATCGGCATCGATTATGCCAGTGAAGACGCCTCCATCAACCGTGAAATCCTGTCTTTGCTGGAAATCAGCCACAATCCGGCGTCGCGAATCGCCTACAACATCGATGCGGAACTGGCGCAGGAACTGACCCTGGGCCTGTTGCGTTCGCCGGCGATCATCTCGGCGCAACTGACCGACAACAACGGCAACGTCCTGGCCAACGTCAAGCGCCCGGAGCTGCAAAGCGGTTACCGGGTGATCAGCGACTTTCTGTTCGGTGCCAAGCGCCAGTTCGAAGACCGCCTGTACCTCGACCACCTGCCCGAGGAATCATTGGGCACGCTGAGCCTGGAGGTCGATACCTACGCGTTCGGCAGCCGGTTTCTGCGCCGCGCCGAAGTCACCCTGCTCAACGGCTTTGCCCGCAGCCTGATTCTCACCGGGATCCTGTTGGCGCTGTTCTACGTGATGCTGACCAAGCCACTGGTGCGCCTGATCCGGGAACTCAGCGCGCGTGACGCACGCAGCGCAGAACCGACGACCCTGGAATGTCCGGCTGGCCACGCCAATGACGAGATCGGCGTACTGGTCAAAGTCGCCAACCAGCAGTTCGACAACATCGCCACGGAAATCCAGCAACGGCGCAACGCGGAAAACCGCCTCACCGATTACCTCGGGCAACTGGAGCACATCGTCTCGGCCCGCACCGCCGAGCTCAAGGCCATCAACACCCGGCTCAGCCAGTCCAACGAAGAACTGGAAGTCGCTCGCAGCACCGCACTGGACATGGCCGAAGCGCGCTCGGCATTCCTCGCCAACATGAGCCACGAGATCCGCACCCCGCTCAACGGCCTGCTGGGGATGATCGCCCTGTCCCTCGACGGGCCGCTGAATGCCGAGCAGCAACAGCAACTGTCGATTGCCCATGACTCGGGCAAGGTGCTGGTCGAGCTGCTTAACGATATTCTCGACCTGTCCAAGTTCGATGCGGGGCAACTGGAGCTCGAACACATCCCGTTCGACCTCGGCTCGCTGATCGAGGACACCGCCAACCTGCTGTCGCAGAACGCTGCGCCGAGCGTCGAGCTGACCTGCCTGATCGACCCGCACTTCCCCGCGCTGGTGCTGGGGGATCCGACCCGGGTACGGCAGATCGTCAGCAACCTGCTGTCCAATGCCCTGAAGTTCACCCGCTTCGGCCGGGTCGATGTGCGCCTGTCCGCCCACAAGGACGGGGTGCGCATCGAAGTCTGCGACACCGGCATTGGCATCGCTCAGGATGCCCAGGTGAAAATCTTCCAGCCGTTCACCCAGGCCGGTGCCGGCATCACCCGGCAGTACGGCGGCACCGGTCTCGGTCTGGCGTTGACCTACAACCTGTGCGAGGCCATGCAAGGCCGATTGACCATCAGTTCCGAGGCCGGTTTCGGCAGTCAGTTCTGTGCCGACCTGCCACTGCCGTGTCACACCCGGGCGGTCATGCCGCCGCCACTGCACGGCAAGGTGCTGGCGATCACGGCCGCCAGCAGCGGGCTGGCGGAACTGCTCAAGACATTGCTGCCGGTGTGGGGCGTGACCTATGAGCAGCGCACCATGGATGACCCGTTGCTGGGCCTGTCACCCGATCTGCTGATCACCGATTGCCCGGAATGCCTGTTCAGTCTGCGCCCGACCATCAGCGCACCGATCCTCGTCGTAACCGCTTATGGCAGTTTCATGCCCGGCGAAGAAGCCGCCGCGCTGGCGCCATTGCAGCAACAAGCCCGACCGCTGGCACGCAACGCGCTGTACCAGATCCTGCGGCGCATTCTGCTGGCCGATGTCACCACGAGCAACGATGCGCGCCTCGAGAGCCAGCCGGTCCGGCGGCGCGGAAAGGTGCTGCTGGTGGAGGACAATCCGGTCAATCAACTGGTGGCCAAAGGCATGCTCGGCAAGCTCGGTTGCGACGTGGTGGTCGCTGCCCACGGTGCCGAGGCGCTGGATCAACTGGAGCACGATGAGTTCGATCTGGTGCTGATGGACTGCAACATGCCGGTGATGGACGGCTACGAAGCGAGCCGGCAGATCCGCCAGAGCGGGCGCTGGCCGCATTTGCCGATCGTCGCGCTGACCGCCAACGCCATGTCCGAGGAACGCGAGCGCTGCCGTGCGGCCGGCATGAGCGATTACCTGGCCAAGCCGTTCCGCCGCGAAGAGCTGGCGGCCCTGCTCGACCAGTGGATGCCGGCTACGTCAGCGCTTTGATCTGCCCCAGCAGATGATCAAGGCCATTGCGCAAATCGTTGAGCCGATCAAGATCCACCCCGCTGTCGCACAACAATCGGGCCTTGAGCGGCCCGACCTGCTCGCGCAGCGCTTGGCCTTGCGCGGTCAGGCTCAGATGCACTTCACGCTCGTCGCGCGCCGAACGCTGGCGCTGCACCCACTGCAATTGTTCAAGCCGCTTGAGCAACGGCGTCAGGGTGCCGGAGTCCAGCGCCAGGCGCTCGCCCAACGCCTTGACCGTCGGTTGCTCCGGTGCACTGCCCTGCCACTCCCACAGCACCAGCATCGCCAGGTACTGCGGGTAGGTCAGGCCGAGTTGATCGAGCATCGGCTTGTAAGCGCGAATCACCGCCCGGGACGCGGCGTACAACTTGAAGCACAACTGACTGTCGAGCTTCAGCGAATCGTCGGGCAGGCTGTTCATTTGAGCAGGGCTTCGATCTCGCCGCTAATGTCCTGCGGCTTGGTGGTCGGGGCGAAACGCTTGACCAGTTGCCCATCCTTGCCGATCAGGAACTTGGTGAAGTTCCACTTGATGCCCTCGGAGCCGAGCAAACCCGGAGCGCGCTTTTTCAACTGCACGAACAGCGGATGCGCGTCAGAACCGTTGACGTCGATCTTCTTGAACAGCGGGAAGCTCACGCCGTAATTCAGCTCACAGAACTCGCTGATCGCCCCCTCGTTACCCGGCTCCTGCTTGCCGAACTGATTGCACGGGAATCCCAATACCACCAGGCCCTGATCCTTGTAGGTCTGCCACAGCTCTTCCAGGCCTTTGTATTGCGGGGTGAAGCCGCATTTGCTGGCGGTGTTGACCACCAACACCGCTTTGCCGGCAAAATCGGCCAGGGTCTTTTGCTCACCCTTGATGGTGGTGACAGGGATATTCAGCAGGTTGTCGCTCATGAGACGGCTCCACGGGTTATCGGGAAAGGCCAAACATAGCGAGCAATTAAATTGTGTGCAATTTAATTATCCGAAAGGCGACCCGCAGGTCGCCGGTCCGCTTACTCGCGCGGCTCGAGATTCAGGCACACCGAGTTGATGCAATAACGCAGGCCGGTCGGTGGCGGGCCATCGGGGAACACGTGACCCAGATGCGCGTCGCAGCGGGCGCATTTGACCTCGGTGCGGATCATGCCGTGGCTGGTATCGCGAATCTCGGTCATGGCGCTTTCGCCGATCGGCGCGTAAAAGCTTGGCCAGCCGCAGCCGGAATCGAATTTGGTCGTGGAGTCGAACAGCGGCTCATTGCAGCAGACGCAGTGATAGACACCGTCGGTTTTGGTGTCGTTGTATTTGCCGGAAAACGGCCGTTCGGTCGCACTGAGACGGCACACGTTGTACTGCTCGGGGTCGAGCATCGCCCGCCATTCTTCCAGGGTTTTTTCCAACTTTTCCATCATCACACCTCAGCGGCTGAAAAAGCCCGATCTGTACCTTTTCCACGGATCGGGTGGCACGTATGATTGCGCCTCGTCACACGCCAGTCTGGCAGCCAGACCGGGCGCATTCAAACGGATTCTCGGCGCCATGGCGCAAGACTCCGCCTGTGCGAAGACGCAGGAATCCCAGTACGGTTGGCCATCCGCCGTCTGGATCGTTCATTTTCGGGATCACATCGCCATGCAGTTCAGCAAATCGAACAAGCTCGCCAACGTCTGCTACGACATTCGCGGCCCGGTGCTCAAGCACGCCAAACGTCTGGAGGAGGAAGGCCAGCGCATCCTCAAGCTGAACATCGGCAACCCGGCGCCGTTTGGTTTCGAAGCGCCGGACGAAATTCTTCAGGATGTGATCCGCAACCTGCCGACCGCCCAAGGCTACAGCGACTCAAAAGGCCTGTTCAGCGCCCGTAAGGCGGTGATGCAGTACTACCAGCAAAAAAATGTCGAAGGCGTCGGCATCGAAGACATCTACTTGGGCAACGGCGTGTCCGAGCTGATCGTGATGTCGTTGCAGGCGCTGCTCAACAACGGTGATGAAGTCCTGGTGCCGGCCCCGGACTACCCGCTGTGGACCGCCGCCGTGAGCCTGGCCGGCGGTAACGCCGTGCACTACCTGTGCGACGAGGGTGCCGACTGGTTCCCTGATCTGGCCGACATCAAGGCCAAGATCACCCCGAACACCAAAGCCATGGTGATCATCAACCCGAACAACCCGACTGGCGCGGTGTATTCCAAGGAAGTGCTGCTGGGCATGCTGGAAATCGCCCGTGCGCACAATCTGGTGGTGTTCTCCGACGAAATTTACGACAAGATCCTTTACGACGACGCCGTGCACATCTGCACCGCTTCGCTGGCGCCGGACCTGCTGTGCCTGACCTTCAACGGTCTGTCGAAATCCTACCGCGTGGCGGGTTTCCGCTCCGGCTGGATCGCCATCTCCGGGCCGAAACACAATGCCCAGAGCTACATCGAAGGCATCGACATGCTGGCCAACATGCGCCTGTGTGCCAACGTCCCGAGTCAGCATGCGATCCAGACCGCCCTCGGCGGCTATCAGAGCATCAATGACCTGGTACTGCCGCAGGGCCGCCTGCTGGAGCAGCGCAACCGCACCTGGGAATTGCTCAACGACATTCCGGGCGTCAGCTGCGTCAAGCCGATGGGCGCGCTGTATGCGTTCCCGCGGATCGACCCGAAAGTCTGCCCGATCCACAACGACGAAAAATTCGTCCTCGACCTGCTGCTCTCCGAGAAGCTGCTGGTGGTGCAAGGCACGGCCTTCAACTGGCCGTGGCCGGATCACTTCCGCGTGGTAACCCTGCCCCGCGTCGACGATCTCGAGATGGCCATCGGCCGCATCGGCAACTTCCTCAAGTCCTACCGCCAGTAACCGGTCAACGGTGCGCAACGGCCCGAACGTTGCGCACTGTCTGATTCAGCAACACTTCTGCTCTCCCCGCCTCGCTGCGCCTTCTACACTTGCGATTCATAGGGCCCACCCGCCTCTGGCGCAGTGGCGGCGGGTAGCGGCTGGCTGTCATCCCTTTCGGTTTTGGCCGTGGGCAATGACCTGCCGACTCGGGAATCCGCTGTAGGACACAGTTTGAAATAGTCACTCGGTTGAATCACCCGGTGCCGCACCTTATATACCCCGCAGTACGCTACATCTTTAGCTTGAGGAGATTTCTACAACCATGATGCGCATCCTGCTGTTTTTGGCCACTAACCTGGCGGTCGTGCTGATAGCCAGCATCACCCTGAGCCTGTTCGGCTTCAACGGGTTCATGGCGGCCAACGGGGTTGATCTCAACCTCAGTCAGCTGCTGGTTTTCTGTGCGGTCTTTGGTTTCGCCGGTTCGCTGTTCTCGCTGTTCATCTCCAAGTGGATGGCGAAGATGAGCACCAGCACCCAGATCATCAGCCAGCCACGTACCCGGCATGAGCAATGGCTGCTGCAAACCGTCGAGCAACTGTCCCGCGAAGCCGGGATCAAGATGCCCGAAGTCGGTATTTTCCCGGCCTACGAAGCAAACGCCTTCGCCACCGGCTGGAACAAGAACGACGCGCTGGTCGCGGTCAGTCAGGGCCTGCTCGAACGTTTTTCGCCAGATGAAGTGAAAGCCGTTCTGGCCCACGAAATCGGTCACGTGGCCAACGGTGACATGGTCACCCTGGCGCTGATCCAGGGCGTGGTGAACACCTTTGTGATGTTCTTCGCGCGGATCATCGGCAACTTCGTCGACAAGGTGATTTTCAAGAACGAAGAAGGCCAGGGTATCGCCTACTACGTGGCGACGATCTTCGCCGAGCTGGTTCTGGGCATTCTCGCCAGCGCCATCGTCATGTGGTTCTCGCGCAAACGCGAATTCCGTGCCGATGAAGCCGGCGCACGTCTGGCCGGTACCAATGCGATGATCGGTGCATTGCAACGCCTGCGCGCCGAACAGGGCCTGCCGGTGCACATGCCGGACACCCTGAACGCCTTCGGCATCAACGGCGGCATCAAACAGGGCTTTGCCCGCATGTTCATGAGCCACCCGCCGCTGGAAGAGCGTATCGACGCGCTGCGTCGTCGCGGTTGATCGGTTTGGCGCAGTAACGAAAAGGCCCGCAGCGATGCGGGCCTTTTTTTGTGCGCGGGATTATGGGTTGCCTGTTCTGGCCTCTTCGGGAGCAAGCCCCCTCCCACAGTGTTTTCTGGTGTATTCGAGATTGCTATAACACCGACGCTCCCTGTGGGAGCGGGCTTGCTCGCGAAGAGGCCGTTAATGCCAATACAAAACTATCGGCCAGAAACCCGATACACCCGCTCCTCCAACCGCGTTACCCCCGCCTGCAGGAACCTGACACTCTCCGCCAGCACATCCTGCTCCTCAAGCACCTGCACCTGCCAGACTTCGCCCAGCAAGCGCTGCACTTCATCATCGCTCACCGCAAACGGTGGCCCTGGCATCTGCGCCTGATCGTAATCCAGGGTGATCAATAACCCTTGCACACTTTGCGGCAGGATCTGCTGCAGATGCGCTGCATAGCGCTCACGCATGGGTGGCGGCAAGGCGATCAGCGCTGCCCGGTCGTACAACGCCGCGCAATCCGCTACATCGTCGGCTGTCAGCGCAAAGAAATCACCGCACCACAACTCGATGGAATCGGCGCGATAGACCTTGAACGGCCCCTTGGCACTGACCTGCGGCGTTACCTGATGCTCACTGAAAAAATCCTCGACGGCCTTCAGCGACAGCTCGACTCCGAGCACCTGATGGCCGCGCCCGGCCAGCCACAACAGATCCAGGCTTTTCCCGCACAGCGGCACCAGCACCCGGGTCTGGGCCGGGATCGCCAGTTGCGGCCAGTGCCGCTGCAGATACGGGTTCACCTCAGGCAAATGAAAGCCGATCTGATTGGATTCCCACTTCTTGTGCCAAAACTCAGGCTGCATGCATCACCCCAAAAAAATCGATCAAAAGGCGTTAAAACTTATATTAGATTTAGATCAATGATCTGACTGAAGATGAGGCCATCTTACCGCTCAGGAACCTTTCCATGTTTCCCAGCCTGTTTATCTCCCACGGCTCACCGATGCTAGCCCTGGAACCCGGTGCAAGTGGCCCGGCGCTGGCGCGTCTGGCGGCCGAATTGCCGCGGCCGAAAGCCATCGTGATCGTCTCTGCCCACTGGGAAAGCCAGGAACTGCTGGTCAGCAGCAATCCTCGTCCGGAAACCTGGCATGACTTCGGCGGCTTCCCGCGTGCCCTTTTCGAAGTGCAGTACCCGGCACCGGGCAATCCGCAACTGGCAGCCGAAGTGGCGGAATTGCTTGACGCCGCGCATCTGCCGGCACGCCTCGATCCGCAACGACCGTTCGATCACGGCGTCTGGGTGCCGCTGTCGCTGATGTACCCGCAGGCGGATATTCCGGTGGTGCAGGTGTCGCTGCCGAGTCGCGGCGGCCCGGTGTTGCAAACCCGTGTCGGACAAGCGCTGGCGAGTCTGCGCGAGCAGGGCATTCTGCTGATCGGCTCCGGCAGCATCACCCACAACCTGCGCGAACTGGACTGGCATGCCGGCCCGGAAAGCGTCGAGCCGTGGGCACGGGACTTCCGTGACTGGATGATCGACAAGCTGGCGGCCGACGATGAGGCGGCACTGCATGATTATCGTCAACAGGCGCCCAATGCGGTGCGCAGCCATCCGAGTGACGAGCATTTGCTGCCGCTGTATTTTGCCCGTGGTGCGGGAGGTGAGTTCCGCGTAGCGCATAAAGGCTTCACGATGGGTGCACTGGGTATGGATATCTATCGCTTCGGCTGACGTCATCGCTGGCAAGCCAGCTCCCACAGGGTTGTGGGGCGAGGCAAAAAGCAGGCAAAAAAAATCCCCGAACCAGTCGGGGATTTTTCATGTTCGATCAATCAGCCCAAGGGCGGATCAATCTTCGCGGTAGCGACGCAGTTTCAGCTGCTTGCCAGCGACGCGAGTGTCCTTCAGCTTGGTGAGGAGTTTGTCCAGACCATCTTCCGGCAGCTCGACGAGGCTGAAGCTGTCACGCACCTGGATGCGACCGATCGCTTCGCGGGCTAGACCACCTTCGTTGAGGATGGCGCCCAGCAGGTTCTTGGCGGCGATACCGTCACGCGCACCCAGCGCGGTACGGCAACGGGCACGACCTTCGCCCAGAGGCATTGGCGCGCGACGCTCGCGGTCACCACGCTCAGGACGATCACCGGAACGCTCAGGACGGTCGCCACGCGGTGCGTTGTTCGGCACCAGTGGGCGTTCCTTCTCGATCGCCGCCAGGTTCAGCGCTTGACCGTTGGTCGCCTTGCGCAGCAGAGCTGCAGCCAGGGCACGCGGGGTGCAACCGATGTCAGCGGTCAGGCGATCCAGCAGTTCGCCGTGAGTCGACTCAGCATCAGCGACCAGCGGCGACAGGCTGTTGGTCAGTTTCTTGATGCGTGCATCGAGAACAGCCTGAGCGTCCGGCAGACGCACTTCGGCAACCTTCTGACCGGTGACACGCTCGATCACTTGCAGCATGCGGCGCTCACGTGGAGTCACCAGCAGCAGTGCGCGACCTTCGCGACCGGCACGGCCGGTACGGCCGATACGGTGCACGTAGGATTCCGGGTCGTACGGCATGTCCACGTTGAACACGTGGGTGATGCGCGGAACGTCCAGACCACGGGCAGCCACGTCGGTCGCGACAACGATGTCCAGGCGGCCATCTTTCAGCGAGTCGATGACGCGTTCACGCTGGTTCTGGGCGATGTCACCGTTCAGCGCAGCGGCCTTGTAGCCTTTGGCGTCGAGGGCACTGGCCAGATCCAGGGTCGCTTGCTTGGTGCGCACGAACATGATCAGCGCGTCGAAGTCTTCCACTTCCAGCAAGCTGAGAACGGCGGAAGTCTTCTGGTCAGCGTGAACCAACAGGTGAGCCTGTTCGATCGCGGTAACGGTCTGGGTCTTGCTCTGGATCTTCACGTGCTTCGGATCGCGCAGGTGGCGCTCGGCGATGGCACGGATCGACTGCGGCAGGGTTGCCGAGAACAATACGGTCTGACGGGTTTCCGGCATGGCCTTGAAGATCACTTCCAGGTCGTCCATGAAACCGAGTTTGAGCATTTCGTCTGCTTCGTCCAGAACCAGGTGGTTCACGGTAGCGAGGACTTTTTCGTCGCGACGCAGGTGGTCGCACAGACGGCCCGGAGTGGCGACAACGATCTGTGCGCCATTACGGATTGCTTTCAATTGTGGGCCCATCGGCGCGCCGCCGTAGACAGCCACAACAGTTACGCCCGGCATTTGCTTGGCGTAAGTTTCGAAAGCGGTTGCAACTTGTAGCGCCAACTCACGAGTTGGGGCCAGGATCAGAGCTTGCGGCTCGCGCTTGGACGGATCAATGCGGTGCAGGATAGGCAGGGCAAAGGCAGCGGTTTTACCGGTACCGGTTTGCGCCTGACCAATCATATCGTGACCGGCGAGGATGATCGGGATCGACTGCTGCTGAATGGCCGAAGGCTCTTCATAGCCGGTAGCGACTACTGCAGCGACAATATTGGGATGAAGTTCAAGAGCGGCGAAGCCGCCGATTTCCTGGGTCATGGGTCTGCCTCTAAGTGCATCCGCAAAGACCCATGCTCCAAAGCTGCACATGCCGTGTTGAGACTCAAGAGTCGCCCTGGCAGCTTTGTCGGCGGGGATTTGCGAAAACGTATGAATGAAAAAGAATCGTCAAGGAAGAGCCCGCAGTGCGGACATGCAGCCGAAGCTGACTTCGGGGAATTGCGCTACCTAAACGCGGCCCGGTTAAAGGCCGGCGCGCACTATACCGGAATTTGCCCGAAAAGGGAGCTTTTTTTATCGTCTGAATCGGTGTGTCACCGCTGTGTAACGGGGTTTTGCGGATAATCGTGCAAAGGTCTATTTTGCAAAGGCCCGGCCCTGCGGGTGATGACGCTTAAACGATTCACCGATGTGCGGCATACCGTCGCTGCACCCGCCCTTCCCGCCCGAGGATTTCTCCATGAATCAGCCCTGCCCCGGCCGCGTCAGCCGTGAACGTCGTGGTCATATCCACTTGATCGGCCTCGACCGGGCCGCCAAACGCAACGCCTTCGACCTCGATCTGCTCAATGACTTGAGCCTGGCCTACGGCGAGTTCGAGGCCGACAGCGAGGCGCGGGTGGCGGTGGTGTTCGGGCATGGCGAACACTTTACCGCCGGTCTGGATCTGCTCAACGCCAGCGCCGCCCTCGCCGAAGGCTGGCAGGTTCCGACCGGTGGTTGCGACCCATGGGGTGTTTTCGTTGGTCCACGGGTCAGCAAACCGGTCATTGTCGCCGCGCAGGGCTACTGCCTGACCATCGGTATCGAGTTGATGCTGGCCGCGGATATCAACCTGTGCGCGAGCAATACCCGCTTCGCGCAAATGGAAGTGCAGCGGGGGATTTTTCCGTTTGGGGGCGCGACATTGCGCTTTCACCAGGTGGCCGGTTGGGGCAACGCGATGCGCTGGTTGCTGACCGGCGATGAGTTTGATGCCCACGATGCGTTGCGTCTGGGTTTGGTGCAGGAAGTGATGGCCAGTGAGGATCTGTTGCCGCGGGCGATCGAACTGGCCGAACGGATTGCCCGGCAGGCACCGTTGGGGGTGCAGGCGACGCTGATGTCGGCGCGCCAGGCGCGGTATGAAGGCGAGACGGCGGCGGCGCAGGGACTGCCGGCGCTGGTGAAGAAGTTGCTGGGGAGTGAGGATGCCAAGGAGGGGGTGAGGTCGCTGGTTGAGCGGCGCCCTGGAATCTTCAAAGGGATCTGAGAAAACGGGTGCTCTTCAGGCCCTCTTCGCGAGCAAGCTCGCTCCCACATTTGGAATGCATTTCAAGTGTGGGAGCGGGCTTGCTCGCGAAGGGGCCATCACTGACCACTCAAGTCGCCGGGCGAATCGCCTTGATCAACGACTGCAACGAATACCCCAGCCGTGGCGCCAGCACTTCGGCGCGGGCGGTCAGCGCCTGCATGTCCAGCTCCTGATCGAGATCCGCCGGCACAATCAGAATCACATTGCCCTCCTTCACCGGCAGCTCCCAGTAATGCCGGTGATAGAGCCCGCGCAACAACGCCGCGCCCAACGGTTTGCCGTCATCGGTGGCCCACTGGTTGATCACCAGCCAGCCGCCCGGGTTCAGACGCTTCTGACAGTCCCCGAGAAAACTCCAGGCCAGGTGCCCGACACCCGGGCCGACATCGGTGTACAGATCGACAAAGATCAGATCCGCAGGCTCGGCCGTCGGCAGCAACTCCAGCGCATCGCCGACCCGAATGTACAAGCGCGGATCGTCATCCAGCCCCAGGTACTCGATCGCCAGACGCGGCACGTCCGGGCGCAGTTCGATGGCTTCGACGTCTTCCAGCGGCAGGAACTTGAGGCAGGCCTGGGTCAGCGTGCCGGCACCGAGGCCGAGAAACAGCGCGCTCTCCGGTTGCTCATGGCACAACGCGCCAATCAGCATCGCCCGGGTGTAGTCATATTCGAGCCAGCTCGGATCGGCGGTGAACACGCAGCTCTGTTCGATGGCATCGCCAAATTCCAGAAAGCGGTAATCGGCCACTTCCAGCACGCGAATCACGCCGAACTCATCCTGTACCTCGGCGAGCAACAGCTCGACGCGCTCCTCAGTCATTTCGTCTCCTGATGGTCACCGGGCGCGGTGACGCGATGGCACCGCTGCGGCGCCGTGGCAAAGCGGCGATTGTCGGTGATGGGGCGGGAGCAGGTCACGCACTAATTGCTGCTACCATGGGCTTCCCGTGCGTAGAACCAATTAGAGACCGTGATGAGCCAACCGTGGAGCCCTGACAGCTGGCGCGCCCTGCCGATCCAGCAACAACCCCAATACCCTGACGCGGCGCATCTGCGCCAGGTCGAGCAGACCCTGGCCAGTTATCCGCCGCTGGTGTTTGCCGGCGAAGCGCGCGAGCTGCGCCGTCAGTTTGCCGAAGTGACTCAGGGTCGGGCGTTCCTGCTGCAGGGCGGCGATTGCGCGGAAAGCTTTGCCGAGTTCTCGGCGGCGAAGATTCGCGACACGTTCAAAGTATTGCTGCAAATGGCGATCGTCATGACCTTCGCCGCCGGTTGCCCGGTGGTCAAGGTCGGGCGCATGGCCGGCCAGTTCGCCAAACCGCGCTCGGCCAACGATGAAACCATCGACGGCGTGACCCTGCCCGCCTACCGGGGCGACATCGTCAACGGCATCGGTTTCGATGAAAAAAACCGCGTGCCGGATCCGGAGCGCCTGTTGCAGTCGTACCACCAGTCCACCGCCACCCTGAACCTGTTGCGCGCCTTCGCCCAGGGCGGTTTCGCCGACCTGCATCAGGTGCACAAGTGGAACCTGGACTTCATCGCCAACTCGGCACTGGCCGAAAAATACAGCCACCTCGCCGATCGCATCGATGAAACCCTGGCGTTCATGCGCGCCTGCGGCATGGACAGTTCGCCGCAACTGCGCGAAACCAGTTTCTTCACTGCCCACGAAGCGCTGCTACTGAACTACGAAGAAGCCTTCGTGCGTCGCGACAGCCTGACCAACGATTACTACGATTGCTCGGCGCACATGCTGTGGATCGGCGACCGCACTCGTCAGCTCGACGGCGCTCACGTCGAATTCCTGCGCGGGGTGAACAACCCGATCGGGGTGAAAGTCGGCCCGAGCATGAACCCGGATGATCTGATTCGCCTGATCGACGTGCTCAACCCGGACAACGATCCGGGACGCCTGAACCTGATTGCGCGGATGGGTGCGAACAAGGTCGGCGATCACCTGCCGGCGCTGATCCGTGCGGTGCAGCGTGAGGGCAAACAGGTGCTGTGGAGCTCCGACCCGATGCATGGCAACACCATCAAGGCCAGCAGCGGCTACAAGACCCGCGACTTCGCGCAGATCCTGGGTGAGGTGAAGCAGTTTTTCCAGGTGCACGAAGCCGAAGGCACTTATGCCGGCGGGATTCATATCGAGATGACCGGGCAGAATGTCACCGAGTGCATCGGTGGTGCGCGGCCGATCACTGAAGACGGGTTGTCGGATCGTTATCACACCCACTGTGACCCGCGGATGAATGCCGATCAGTCGCTGGAACTGGCGTTCCTCATAGCCGAAACGCTGAAACAAGTTCGCCGCTAGACCGCATCGCTGCTTTCGCGAGCAAGCTCGCTCCCACATGAGTTTTGTGTACGACACAGATCCAGTGTGGGAGCGGGCTTGCTCGCGAAGAGGCCCGCTCAGTCACAGCCGATCTGCGCCAATGCCACCCGCAACCGCCCCGCACTCTCACGCTGACAATTAAGCTGCACTCGCGCAAGCCCCAGCCAATCGGCCATCTGCCGCAAATTCAACGCCAGCGCCAGCATCCCCTCTTCGTCCAGCCCCGGCTCTTCCTCGTGCACTGCATGCACCGCCAATCGTCCCGACGCCCGCTCGGCGCGCAGATCGACCCGCGCGGCAATCCGCTCATTGTGCAGAAACGGCAACACGTAGTAGCCGTAGACCCGCTTGTCCTGCGGCGTATAAATCTCCAGCCGATAGCGGAAGTCAAACAAGCGCTCGGTGCGACTGCGCTCCCAGATCAGCGAATCGAACGGTGACAACAGCGCACTGGCGACGACTTTTCGCGGGACTTTCGGCTGCGGCAGGCAGTAGGCGATCTGTCGCCAGCCAGCGACTTCGCAGGTCTGCAACTGCCCGTCCTCGACCAGCTCCGCCAGACGCGGGCGCGCATCGCCAGGGTTCAAGCGGAAATAATCGCGCAGATCCTTTTCCGTGCCGACGCCCTGTGCCTGGGCCGCGTGCAGCAGCAAACCACGTTGTGCTTCGGCTTCATCCGGCAACGGCTGCTGCAGAATCGACGTCGGGATCACCCGCTCCGGCAAATCATACAAACGCTCAAAACCGCGGCGGCCGGCGACGGTCACTTCACCGGCGGCGAACAACCATTCCAGCGCATGCTTTTCCGCGCTCCAGTCCCACCATTGCCCGGCCTTGTCCTCGCGGGTCGACAGACTGCCGGCGCCCAATGCACCGCGCGCCTCAACCGCGCTTAAAACCCGGCGCACGACGTCCTGCTGCTCAAGACCAAACTTCGCCAGTTGCTGATAGATGTCTCTGCCAGTTCTGGCCCGCTGCATCCGCCACCCCATCAACGGATACATCGCCAGCGGCAGCAACGACGCTTCGTGGCCCCAGTATTCGAACAGCGTGCGCCGACGGCCCGAACCCCAGGCAGCCTGGTCGAGCAGATCGGAAGAATAGGAACCCAGACGGGAAAACAGCGGCAGGTAGTGCGAGCGCACCACGGCGTTGACGGAGTCGATCTGCAACAGCCCCAGCCGTTCGATCAGCCGGTTGAGTTGCGGCGCCTTGACGGTCGGCGGCTGGCGCCCGTTGAACCCTTGGGCAGCCAGCGCCAGTCGTCGCGCCTGTTTGAGAGAAAAGGCCAGAGTCGCGGGCATGAGCATCTCCTTGTCTGCTCGCAACCTACCTCACCTGAAAGTGGTTTGTGTAGTAAGGCCCTGATCATTTATGCATCGGATCGTCCCAGAACGGCCGAATGGCCTCGTGTTCGACGTCGGCACGGCTGACCCCGATGTCCTTCAGCGCTTCGTCGCTCAGGCTGGCAAGCAACTCGCGTTCTCGGTGCAGTTCGTACCAGCGGCTAAACTTGTGCAGCAGGTCGGAAACGATATGCCCGTGGCCGGAAAATTTTGCGTCGTCTACATACTCTCTTTGACCTTTCATCGTGTTGCCCTCCTTGTGGATGGCTCAAGTCTCGCGCTGGCGCTAAGATCAATCCAACGAATGTTTCTGATGGCATTCATCACGGAGATTCATCAATTGTCGGCCTACCCCAGTATCGATACCGATGTCCTGCGCACCTTCGTCGCGATTGCCGATCAAGGCGGGTTTACCCGCGCCGGCGAAATGGTCAACCGCACGCAATCGGCGGTGAGCATGCAGATGAAGCGCCTCGAAGAAGATGTGCTGCAACGCCAGCTATTCGAGCGCGACGGCCGCCAGGTACGTCTGACCGCTGAAGGCCAGGTGCTGTTGGGTTACGCGCGGCGCATCCTGAAATTGCACAGCGAAGTGTTCAACACGCTGCGCGAGCCGCACATGGTCGGCACCGTGCGCATCGGTACGCCGGACGATTACGTGATGCGGTTTCTGCCGGGGATCCTCTCGCGGTTCGCTCAGTTCTACCCGCTGATCCAGATCGAAGTGCATTGCGAGTCCAGCAAACAGCTGTTGCAGCGCACCGATCTGGACTTGTCGATTGTCACCCGGGAGCCGGGCAACGAGATCGGTCAGTTGCTGCGCAAGGAGCGTTTCGTCTGGGCCGAGGCGCAGAATTTCAGCGCCCACGAGCAGACGCCGTTGCCGCTGGCGATGTTCAACAGTGATTGTTTCTGCCGTTTGTGGGCGTGCAATGCGCTGGACGCAATGGGCCGCGACTACCGCATCGCCTACAACAGCACCAGCCTGTCGGCACTGATGGCGGTGGTGAGCGCGGGTCTGGCGATCACCGCGCAACTGGAAAGCCTGATCACCCCGGACATGCGCATTCTTGGCGCCGCCGAAGATTTGCCGCTGTTGCCTGAGGCCAGTATCATGTTGATCCGCAACCTGAACAATCCGTCGCCGATCACCGAATGCCTGGCCGAACACATCGTCGAAGGCTTCAAACTTTAAACGCGAGCATCACCGCGCACAGCACCAGAAAACCGCAGAACAGCCCGCGCAAGAGCTTTTCCGGCATGGCGTGGGCAACTTTCACCCCCCAACTGATGCTGGCCAGACCGCCGATGGCCAGCGGCAGGCCGATCATCCAGTCCACTTCGTGATGCACCGCGTAGGTCACCAGGGTCACGCCGGTACTTGGCAACGCCAGAGCCAGCGACAGGCCTTGAGCAACCACTTGGCTGGTGCCGAACAGACTGGTCAGCACTGGCGTTGCCACCACGGCCCCGCCGACACCGAACAAACCACCCATGGTCCCGGACGCTGCGCCGAGAACACCGAGCCATGGCCATGAGTAACGCATTTCGGAGGTCACGGCGGTTTTCTTGCCGAACATCTTCAGCAGGTTGTACGCCGAGAGCACCACGAGGAACGCGACAAAACCGATGCGCATGGTTTGCGCATCAATGCCCACCGCCCAGATCGAACCGATCCACGCAAAGCAAAAACCCATGACCGCCAGCGGCAGCGCATGACGCAGCACGATGCGATTGCGCTGATGATAGCGCCACAGCGCCAGCATCACGTTGGGCACCACCATCACCAGCGCCGTGCCTTGGGCGATCTGCTGATCGAGGCCAAACCATACGCCCAGCAGCGGGATGGCGATCAAACCACCGCCGATGCCGAAGATCCCGCCCAATGTGCCAAGGGCGGCGCCAAACAGCAGGTACAACAAAAACTCGATCACAGCGATGTCCTCATCCGTCAGGCGATTCATCCTACGCAGTCGAGGCTGGCGGGGAAACGCACAGCAACGCACAATGGCTATGCCAATTTCGCACAAGCACCGAAACACTCATGAATCCCAATCAGTTGACCGAACAGCTCGGGCTGTTTCTCGATGTGCTGGAGAGCGGCAGTTTTTCTGCGGCTTCCCGTCGTCATCCGCTGACGCCTTCCGCCGTGGCGCGGCGCATCGACAGCCTGGAAAGCGCGGTCGGCAGCCAGTTGTTCATTCGCAGCACCCACGCCGTGCGGGCGACCCCGGCGGGTCTGGCGTTTGCCGATCGAGCACGACGCATCGTCAGCGAGCTGCAACTGGCCCGCGCCGAGGCGGTGTCGTTGAGCAGTGCGCCGGAAGGCTTGATCCGCATCGATGCCCCGGCCGCTTTTGGTCGCCGCCATCTCGCGCCGGTCATCGCTGACTTTCTGGTGCTGTACCCGGGCCTCGACGTGCAATTGCACCTGATCGACAGCTTCATCGACATGCACGGCTCGAATCTGGGCAAAGTCGATCTGGTGCTGCGCGCCGGGCAAATGGCCGATACGCGGCTGGTCGCCACGCCGCTGGCGAGCATGGTGCGCATTGCCTGTGCCAGCCCCGACTACCTCAAACGCCGTGGCGCACCGAGCCATCCCGCGCAGTTGAGTGAACATGACGGGCTGGATTGGGAAGGCCTAGCCCCGCCCTTCGCCTGGCGCTTCGAACTGGACGGGCAAATGCAACTGCATCGCCCCGCGCGCATCCGCAT
Source organism: Pseudomonas sp. PS01299 (assembly GCF_029960145.1). Lineage (NCBI taxonomy): Bacteria > Pseudomonadati > Pseudomonadota > Gammaproteobacteria > Pseudomonadales > Pseudomonadaceae > Pseudomonas > Pseudomonas sp. PS01299. The sequence continues at coordinate 48,013 of NZ_JASCPO010000020.1, forward strand.
GAGCGCCAACAATGCCGAAGCGCTGGTGTGCGGTGCTCTGGCCGGGCTGGGCATCGCGCATTTGCCGACCTGGCTGGCCAGTGAGTACCTGCTGCGTGGCGAACTACTGCCGCTGTTCTGCGAGAACGGTCTGCCACAACCGGAGAGTACTGGCATTTATGCATTGCGCATGGAACAGCAGACCCACTCGCGCAGCCGTCTGCTTTTGGAATACCTCAAGACCCGCTTCAGCCCGGTGCCACCGTGGGATCTGGCGCTGCAACGCGAGCTGGGCCGACACTAGATCCTGGATAATTATCTGGCGCATTAAACATTCGGGCGCTAGATTCAAGCCCATCACCGAACAAGGCTTTGCCATGACCACCGAACGCGACACCTGCGACGACCTGCTGCTCGACAATCAGGCGTGCTTCGCCCTGCATTCCACTTCACTGATGATGACCAAGGTCTACAAGCCGCTGCTGCAAGCGCTGGGCCTGACCTATCCGCAGTATCTGGCGATGATGGTTCTGTGGGAAAAGGATGGTTTGACCGTGGGCGAAATCAGCACGCGGTTGCTGACCGATCCAGGCTCGCTGACACCGTTGCTCAAACGGCTAGAAGGTGAAGGTCTGCTCAGCAGAACCCGCAGCCGTGAAGACGAACGGGTGGTGATCGTCGAACTGACCGCGCAGGGCCGGGCTCTTCGTGAGCAGGCCAAAAGCGTTCCGCAATGCATCTTGGGCGCCAGTGGTTTCACCCTCGAACGCCTGCAGAATCTTCAATCTGAGCTGCAAGCCCTGCGCAGCCATCTGCAAGACAGCCTGACCGGATAACAGCGCTGCCGTATTGTAGGAGTGAGCCTGCTCGCGATAGCGGTGGTTCAGTCGGCCCCCTTATTGCCTGCTCCACCGCTATCG
>NZ_JASCPO010000210.1:0-10470 GCF_029960145.1 Pseudomonas sp. PS01299
GATTTATGATGCCCTCAAGTGCCTCATAGCGAGCAGGCTCACTCCTACAGGAGAACGCATTCCAATTGTAGGAGTGAGCCTGCTCGCGATAGGGCCTTCAAATGCACCCAAAAAGACTCAGACCGCCGCGAAACGCTTATCCAGATAATCAATAATTACCTTGGACTCGTACATCCAGGTCGTCTGCCCATTCTCTTCAATGCGCAGGCACGGCACTTTGATCTTGCCGCCCTGGTCCAGCAGCGTCTGGCGATCCTGTTCGTTGTTCTTCGCGTCCTTCAGTGCGACCGGCACATTCAGGCGACGCAGCGTACGACGGGTTTTCACGCAGAACGGGCAGGCGTGGAACTGATACAGGGTCAGGCCTTTGGCGGCGGCGTTGACTTGCGCCTGTACCTCGGCCGGGCGCTGTTTCTTGCCCGGGCGGGTGATGAAGTCAATGAAGATGATCAGTTGGCCAAGGCCGACACGAAGCGCTTTTACGAACACGTTGAAAGCCTCACGGTGCAAAGAGAGAAGGGCGCGCAGCTTACCCGATTTTTCACGGGCGAAAAAAAACCGGCGATCAACGCCGGTTTTTTTCTGCAGCCGATTACTTGATCAGGCTGAGGAACTCGCTGCGAGTCGCCGCGTTTTCGCGGAACTCACCGAGCATCACCGAAGTGATCATCGACGAATTCTGTTTCTCGACACCGCGCATCATCATGCACATGTGCTTGGCCTCGATCACCACGGCCACGCCCAGTGCTCCGGTGACTTGCATCACCGCATCGGCGATCTGGCGGCTGAGGTTTTCCTGGATCTGCAGGCGGCGGGCGTACATGTCGACGATCCGCGCGACCTTCGACAGGCCCAGCACCTTGCCGCTCGGGATGTACGCAACGTGCGCCTTACCGATGAACGGCAGCAGGTGGTGTTCGCACAACGAGTACAGCTCGATGTCCTTGACCAGCACCATTTCGCTGTTGTCGGAGCTGAACAGGGCACCGTTGGTGACCTCTTCGAGCGTCTGTTCATAACCGCGGCAGAGGTACTGCATGGCTTTGGCGGCACGCTTTGGCGTGTCGAGCAGGCCCTCGCGGGACACGTCCTCGCCCAGTTGGCCGAGAATCGCGGTGTAATTCTGTTCCAGGGACATGAAACTACCTGTGGGGATTTTCGCAAAGGGCAAGGGTACGGTGGCGGACACAACCCTGCAAGTTCGGTGTAACGCGATTATTCGTCGCGGCCTTCCATCATCGTGCGTTTGAGCATCACGTACACCGCACCGGCACCGCCGTGTTTCGCCTGGCACGAGGTGAAACCGAGCACTTGCGGATGCTGACGTAGCCAGGTGTTGACGTGGCTTTTGATCATCGGCCGCTTGCCGTCCAGGCGCACGGCCTTGCCGTGGGTGACGCGCACGCAGCGGATTTCGAATTTGGTCGCTTCGGCGAGAAACGCCCAGAGGGTCTCGCGGGCTTTTTCGACGTTCATGCCGTGCAGGTCGAGGCTGCCTTCGAACGGGATCTGGCCGATCTTGAGCTTGCGCATCTGGCTTTCCTGCACCCCGTCGCGGGCCCACATCAACTCGTCTTCGGGGCCGACGTCGATCACGAACTGATCGGACAGGCCATCCACGGTGGTGGTGTCGGTGCGCACGGTGGCGGACTGGCGCAGTTTGGCGATCTGCGCGCGGTCAGCCTTGGGTTTGCCGGTGTCGGCGCGGTCGTGCTTGATCGGCTTGACGCCTTGGATCGCACTTTTGAACAGGGAAAAATCGTCGTCTTGCATGTCAGCCTCCGCGAAGGGCGGCCAGTTTACCCAAGTCGAAACAAAACGGCCCGGCAAAAAGCCAGGCCGTGGAGTCAGTCGTGTTTTTTCATCAGGTGCGGGGACATGTTCAGCTCCCGCGATTGCCGGGCGCGCCGCCGGCATCGACGCCACAGGGCCACGCCGAAATACAGGAACAACAAGCCGACCGCGAGAATGATCGCCGAACCCGTCGGCGTGGCATTCAAGTCGCCGAGCGCCGGCGGGCGCCCCAGCAGGCTGGCGGCACCGGCCATCGCCAGCAGCACACCGAACGTCGCCAGAATGGCGGCGATCGATGCGCCGAATCGAAAACGCCAGTTACTTTGGCCTTTGGGCCGCAAGCGGCGTGCGTCAAATCCATCGGATAACTTCATTCCGACCTTCCTCAATGGGTATCGGCCCTTCGACCGGGAGTTGACCGGGTTGTTCCTGAGGCTAAGGCAATTGAAGCAAATGCGAGGCTTTTGCGGATGAGCGGCGTGCTGAGCCGCTCATCAGAGCAGATCAGATCAGATCTTGAGTCAGGGCAAGGGTGGCGAAGTTGTCGGCCATGATCGCCATTTCCGCTTCCTGCACCACGGCGGCGCTGAGCACGCGGCCCTTGAACGGCAGGTCACGGGTAGCGCAGGCGTCTTCGACCAGGGTGCAACGGAAGCCCAGGTTCTTCGCCGCGCGCACGGTGGTGCTGACGCTGGAGTGGCTCATGAAACCGCAGACGATCAGGTCCAGCGAGCCAAGATTCTGCAAACGGTCGAGCAGTTCGGTGCCGTGGAACGCGCTCGGCAGCAGTTTGCCGATGATGGTTTCGTCACCTTGTGGCTCAAGGCCGGGGATGAATTCGCCGCGTTCGCCCTGCGGGTCGAACAGGCCACCGACGGTGCCGAGATGACGCACGTGCACGATCGGCCGACCGGCTGCACGGGCCGCGGCGACCAGTTGTTTGATGTTCGCGACGGCCGCGTCCATGCCGCTCAGGGCCAGCGGGCCACTGAGGTACTCTTTCTGGGCATCGATGATGACCACGGTGGCATGGCTCAGTGTGGCCGCTGCGTAACCGCGGCCGCTGAGTTGAAACATCGTTTTTGGAACGGACATTCGGGGCTCCTTGGGGTGGGGCTTTTGCGGCATTGTCCTCTGGCTGAGCGGTTCTGTGAACCGCTACCATCGCAGGCAGCGTCGTTACTGGCCTGCAGCCTTGTCAAGTTACACGTTCTGTTCAATAGCTGATGCAAAAAACAGAAAAGTCCTACTGTCGGCCGCGAATGTTTCCCGCGTCGTCGTGACGCGTTTTGGCTGGTAGAATCGCCAGTCGTTTTTTCTGGAGTTCTGCCCCGTGATCACTTCCCGACTTCGTACCCTGCGCGACCACATCCGTTGGGCCGTCAGCCGCTTCCATGGGGAGGATCTGTTTTTCGGCCATGGCACCGACAACGCCTGGGATGAAGCCCGGCAGTTGGTGCTCGGTGCCTTGCACCTGCCGTGGGAGATCGCCGACAGCTACCTCGACTGTGCGCTGGAAGACGACGAGCTGGTCAACCTGCAACGCCTGCTCAAGCGCCGCATCGAAGAGCGCATCCCGACTGCGTACCTGTTGGGTGAGGCATGGTTCTGCGGCATGTCGTTCATCGTCGATGAGCGCGTGCTGATCCCGCGTTCGCCGATTGGCGAGCTGATCGAAAACCGCTTCGCACCGTGGATCGGCGACGAGCCGGCACGCATCCTCGACCTGTGCACCGGCTCGGGCTGCATCGGTATCGCCTGCGCCTACGAGTTCCAGAACGCTGAAGTGGTGCTGGCGGACCTGTCGTTCGAAGCGCTGGAAGTGGCCAATCAGAACATCGAGCGCCATGGCGTCGATGAGCGTGTGTACACCGTGCAGGGCGATGGTTTCGATGGCCTGCCGGGGCAGCGTTTCGACCTGATCGTGTCGAACCCGCCGTACGTTGATGCCGAAGATTTCGCCGACATGCCGGACGAATACCAGCACGAACCGGAGCTGGGCCTGGCCTGCGGAGATGACGGTCTGAACCTGGTACGGCGGATGCTCGCCGAAGCGGCGGATCACCTGACCGAGAAGGGGCTATTGATCGTTGAGGTGGGCAACAGCCAGGTGCACGTCGAAGCGCTGTACCCGGAAGTCGATTTTGCCTGGCTCGAATTCGAGCGCGGCGGGCATGGTGTGTTCATGCTGACGGCGGAGCAGTGCCGCGATCATCAGGCCTTGTTCGCTTCCCGCGTCTGACCTGACTGACTTTTGTGGCGAGGGAGCTTGCTCCCGCTGGTCTGCGAAGCAGACCCAAAATATGCAATGACGGTGCACCAGACATACCGCATGTGCATGTTTTACGACTGCTTCGCAGTCGAGCGGGAGCAAGCTCCCTCGCCACAGGTCAACGCTGATTTCAGCGGTGCGTAGCAATCCAGATCAACAATCCCGCCTGAAACACCGCAAACGCCACCAGACAGGTAATGGTAAAGCGCAATCCAGCGTCTTCACGCTTGAACTTGCTGACCTTGTCTTCCTGCTTCTTCAGCTTCACTTCCTGCTCGGCGAGGTTCTGCTCGGCCTGTTGCAGCATCTGCGCCGCTTCGAGAATCTCGACGATCTGCAGCTTCTCGCTGTTCCAGTCGCCCAACAGGTCACCGACCTGTACCTCTTTGACGCTGCCCTTCAAATGCTGGGCGTCGGCGTAAACCACGTCAAAACCATGCACGCGCAAGAAGTGATCGCGACGCAGGCGGGTGTCTTCGTTCAGCGCGTCCTTGTTGTTCAAGTCCATGCCGTCGACGGTGTAGGCGGGCCAGCGTTTTTTCGCCCAGTTGATGCCTTGCGCGGCCATGAAACGGCCGATGCCACGGTTCAACGGTTCGATCTGCAAGCCGCTGTCGGGACCGAAGTGCACACGTTTGCTGGTGTGATCGACCCACACGTCGAGGTGGTTCTGCTCTTTGCGCACGCGCTGACCGGGCAGTTTGATCGCCATGCGCATCAGGCTGTGTTCTTTGCTGTTGCGCTCGGCGTAGCCGAACTCGACAAAGCGCAACGGCCGGCCACCGGTGTGACGGTCAGTCTGCAACGGGGCCAGGCGGAGCATCTTGTGGTGCTCGACGCTGACGTCCGCCCATGGCAGCTCGACCGCTGGCGGTGCGTCTTTTTCAGCGGTGGTGTCGGGTGAAGTCGGGGTATCAGTCATAACGGCGAGATCCTGTCCAAGCCCTGCTTGTCGCCAGCCGGTACGCTGGCGACAAAGGCTTATCGGCCGCTTTTTGCAGGACTAGAGGGTAAACGCCGTTTAACGGGTGTGAAGTCCGTCAATAAACTCGATGAGTTTCCCACCCAATTCCGCCGCCAGTGGCAAATTGGGGTCTTTGTACGAGGCCAATTGCCGCTTCACATCGGCGGGGACGATACGCATGACGTGGTTCATGCCTTCGATCACCACCAGTTCGGCGTCGGGTTTGGCGGCTTTCAGCGCCTGCGCATCGCCGACGCCGACCTGCATGTCGTTGCTGCCCTGGACGATCAGCGCCGGCATCTTCAGTTGCGCAAAAGCCTTGGCCGGGTCCTGGCGGAACAGCGAAATCAGATACGGCTGCACGCTCGGGCGGAAGATCGGTTGCAACGGCGCCGGCACGTCGGCATCGGTGTGACCGGCCTTGAGGCTGTCGAGAATCTGGTTGCTGCGCAACATCAACGGTGGCGGCAGGCTGCGGGCCAGTTGTTCGCGGATTACCTGATCCACCGGGCGGGCGCTGCCGGACAGCGAAATCAGCGCAGCGGCGTCGGCACGCGGGGCGGCGAGGGTGGCAATCAGTGCACCTTCGCTGTGACCGAGCAGAATCAACGGGCCGAAGCGCGGGTCGTTTTTCAGCTTCTGGCTCCAGGCCACGGCGTCGTCGACGTAGCCTTCCACCGACAGATTGCGCTCGTCAGGTGTGGCCGGCCGGCTCGCAGCCACCCCGCGCTTGTCGTAGCGCACGCTGGCGATGTTGTGTTTGGCCAGCACCCAGGCCAGCCGCTTGAGGCTGTCATTGCGCCCGCCATCGGGGTTATTGCCGTCACGATCTGTAGGACCGGAGCCGGCAAGGATCAGGACAACCGGCACTGGGTTGTCGGATTTTGGCAGCAACAGCGAGCCGAAAAGTTCACCGCTCCCGGTATCCAGAGAGATCGGGCGCTGCAGGACAGTCGCGTGGGCAAAACCGGTAAACAGGGTAAGACTCAAGATCAGAACTCGCAGCATCATCACGCCATCATTCGCCAAGGTGCCGGTTGGACTCACCAACACCACTAAGGTTCGAGGATGAACTACTCGGTTAGCCTGCGTATACTGGCGCGCATCACGAATTCGGGTTTGATTTCACGGAGCGTCCTGCATGTCCGGCAATACCTACGGCAAGTTGTTCACTGTCACCACCGCTGGCGAGAGCCATGGTCCGGCGTTGGTCGCCATTGTCGACGGCTGCCCGCCGGGCCTGGAGATCTCCCTCGAAGACCTGCAGCGCGACCTCGATCGGCGCAAGCCAGGCACCAGCCGTCACACCACCCAGCGTCAGGAAGCCGATGAAGTCGAAATCCTTTCCGGCGTGTTCGAGGGCCGCACCACCGGTTGCTCGATCGGCCTGCTGATCCGCAACACCGACCAGAAGTCCAAGGACTACTCGGCGATCAAGGATCTGTTCCGCCCGGCGCACGCCGACTACACCTACCACCACAAATACGGCGAGCGCGACTACCGTGGTGGCGGTCGCAGCTCGGCGCGGGAAACCGCGATGCGTGTGGCGGCAGGTGCGATTGCCAAAAAGTATCTGGCCAGCCAGGGCATCGTCATCCGTGGCTACATGAGCCAGCTCGGCCCGATCGAAATCCCGTTCAAGACCTGGGATTCGGTGGAACAGAACGCGTTCTTCAGCCCGGATCCGGACAAGGTCCCGGAACTGGAAGCCTACATGGACCAGTTGCGCCGCGATCAGGACTCGGTCGGGGCGAAGATCACCGTAGTCGCCGAAGGCGTGATGCCGGGCCTCGGCGAGCCGATTTTCGACCGCCTCGACGCTGAACTGGCGCATGCGCTGATGAGCATCAACGCGGTGAAAGGCGTGGAAATCGGCGCCGGTTTCGCCTGCGTCGCCCAGCGCGGCACCGAGCATCGCGATGAACTGACCCCGCAAGGTTTCCTCAGCAACAACGCTGGCGGCATCCTCGGCGGCATTTCGTCCGGTCAGCCGATCGTCGCGCATCTGGCGCTCAAGCCAACGTCGAGCATCACCACTCCGGGCCGTTCGATCGACATCCACGGCAATCCGGTCGACGTGATCACCAAGGGCCGTCACGATCCGTGCGTCGGCATCCGCGCCACGCCGATTGCCGAAGCGATGATGGCCATCGTGCTGATGGATCACCTGCTGCGTCATCGTGGGCAGAACGCCGACGTGCGCGTCAGCACCCCGGTGCTGGGTCAGCTTTGATGGTTGATCGCCAAGCCGTCGCGGTCTGACCGTGGCGGCGCTCCCGTACTGGCGGCTGTCCAGTTTCTATCTGTTCTATTTCGCCTTGCTCGGCTCGACAGCGCCGTTTCTGGCGCTGTACTTCGATCATCTCGGCTTCAGCCCTGCGCGCATCGGCGAGCTGGTGGCGATCCCGATGCTGATGCGCTGTGTGGCGCCGAACATCTGGGGCTGGCTCGGCGACTACACCGGCAAACGCCTGGCCATCGTGCGCTTCGGTGCGGTGTGTACGCTGCTGACGTTCTCGCTGATTTTCGTCAGCAAGACCTACGCCTGGCTGGCGATGGTCATGGCGCTGCACGCATTCTTCTGGCACGCGGTGTTGCCGCAATTCGAAGTCATCACCCTCGCGCACTTGCAGGGGCAAACCGCGCGCTACAGCCAGATTCGCCTGTGGGGCTCGATCGGTTTCATCATCACCGTGGTCGCGCTGGGCCGACTGTTCGAATGGCTGAGCCTGGATATCTACCCGGCGGCGCTGGTGCTGATCATGGCCGGCATCGTCCTCAGCAGCCTGTGGGTGCCGAACGCGCAGCCACCGCAAGGTAATCGGCCGAGCGGGGAGGGCTTTCTCAAGCAGCTGCGCAGTCCCGGTGTACTGGCGTTTTACGCCTGCGTCGCGCTGATGCAGATGAGCCACGGCCCGTATTACACGTTTCTGACTTTGCACCTTGAACGACTCGGTTACAGCCGTGGCACGATCGGCATGCTCTGGGCCGTGGGCGTGGTCGCCGAGGTGCTGATGTTCATGGCGATGAGCCGGATTCTCGTGCGCTTTTCATTGCGTCGGGTGCTGATGGCGAGTTTTCTGCTGGCGGCGCTGCGCTGGTTGCTGCTAGGTTCGTTCGCCGAATTCCTCTGGGTACTGTTGTTGGCCCAGGTGCTGCACGCGGCGACCTTCGGCAGCTTTCATGCGGCTGCCATCGCGTTCGTGCAACGTAGCTTCGGTGCGCGTCAGCAAGGTCAGGGGCAGGCGCTGTACGCGGCGCTGGCCGGCACCGGTGGCGCGCTGGGCGCGTTGTATTCCGGTTACAGCTGGAATGCCCTCGGTGCGACATTGACCTTTAGTATTGCCAGTCTCGCGGCGCTCGCTGCTGCCGTTATCATTGCCACACGTATGCAAGAGGACAGGCCATGAGCCTTACGCGTGAACAGCTCGCCCAGCAGATCGTCGACGCCGGGCGTTTTCTTTATGGTCGCGGCTGGTCGCCGGCCACCAGCAGCAATTACTCGACGCGTCTGTCGCCGAGCGAAGCGCTGCTGACCGTGTCCGGCAAGCACAAGGGCCAGTTGGGCCTGGACGACGTGCTCGCCACGGATTTGTCCGGCAACAGCCTGGAACCGGGCAAAAAGCCCTCGGCCGAAACCCTGCTCCACACTCAGCTCTACAGCTGGCGCCCGGAGATCGGCGCGGTGCTGCACACCCACTCGGTGAACGCCACGGTGCTGTCGCGCCTGACGCCGCAAGACTTTATCGAGTTCGAAGACTACGAACTGCAAAAAGCCTTCAGCGGCATCTCCACCCACGAATCGCGGGTGCGCGTGCCGATCTTCGACAACGATCAGGACATTGCGCGCCTCGCCGCCAAGGTGCAGCCTTGGCTCGACGCCCATCCCGATTGCGTCGGTTATCTGATTCGCGGCCACGGCCTCTACACCTGGGGCGCGCAGATGAGCGATGCCCTGCGGCAGATCGAGGCCTTCGAATTTCTGTTTGAATGCGAGTTGAAAACCCGCAGCGTCATGAACCGCCAAGGCTGACTTCACCCGAAGCCGCCCATTTGCCTGATGAAATGCACTGCCCGACCGGTCTGCAAGAACCGGACGGCAAGGCCGATACCGAGGAATTGCCCATGAGCAGCCTGTCCGTCTATCACGTATCCAGCCCCGAGATTCCGAACAAGGTGCTGACCCATTTCGAAGACATCGCCTCGACGCTCGCCGAGCAGGGCGTGCGCTTCGACCGCTGGCAAGCCGCCGCGAAGATCCAGCCCGGCGCCAGCCAGGAAGAGGTGATCAGCGCCTATCAGGAGCAGATCGACAAGCTGATGACCGAGCGCGGTTACATCACCGTCGATGTGATCAGCCTCAACAGCGATCACCCGCAAAAAGCCGAACTGCGCGCCAAGTTCCTTGAAGAACACCGCCATGGCGAAGACGAAGTGCGCTTTTTCGTCGCTGGCCGTGGCCTGTTTACCCTGCACATCGACGATTACGTCTACGCGGTGCTGTGCGAGAAGAATGACCTGATCTCTGTGCCCGCCGGCACCAAGCACTGGTTCGACATGGGCGAGCACCCGCACTTCGTGGCGATTCGTCTGTTCAACAACCCGGAAGGCTGGGTCGCGAATTTCACCGGCGAAGACATCGCCGGGCGCTTCCCACGTCTGGAGGACTGAGCCGATGCCGATCAAAGCCATTGTCACTGACATTGAAGGCACCACCAGCGCGGTGAGTTTCGTTTTTGATGTGCTGTTCCCGTATGCGGCCAAACACCTGCCGGATTTTGTTCGGCAGAACGCCGAACGTGCCGATGTGGCTGAGCAACTCGACGCCGTGCGCCGCGACAGCAATGCACCGCAGGCCGATGTTGAACGGGTTGTTGAAATTCTCTTGAGCTGGATCGAGGAAGATCGCAAAGCCACGCCGCTCAAAGCCTTGCAAGGCATGGTCTGGGCGCAGGGTTATCACGCCGGGCAGTTGAAGGGCCACGTGTACCCGGATGCCGTTGAAGCGCTCAAGCGCTGGCATCAGGCCGGTTATCAACTGTTTGTGTATTCGTCGGGTTCGATCCAGGCGCAGAAGCTGATCTTCGGCTGCTCCGAGGCGGGAGATCTGACACCGCTGTTCAGCGGGTATTTCGATACCACGTCGGGGCCCAAGCGTGAGGCGCAGTCTTACACCAACATTCAACAGGCGATTGGTGTCGAACCGCAGGACATTCTGTTTCTGTCCGACATCGTTGAGGAGCTGGATGCCGCTCAATCGGCAGGCCTGCAGACCTGCGGCCTGGCGCGCGAGGGTGGGGAGCTGGGAAGCCATATCACCGTCGACAGCTTCACCGGCATCGAACCCGAAGCCTTTTAACCACCCTCAATCCAATGTGGGAGCGGGCTTGCTCGCGAAAGCGGTGTGTCAGCCAAATATTTTTGACTGACACACCGCTTT
>NZ_JASCPO010000211.1:0-10407 GCF_029960145.1 Pseudomonas sp. PS01299
AGCTCGCTCCCACAGGGTTCGTCAGCGACCACAAAATTTGTGAGCACCAGAGAAACCTGTGGGAGCGGGCTTGCTCGCGAAGGGGGCGACTCGCAATCAGCTATTTCACCCCCGCCCGCACCACCGACAACTGCGGCTCCGTCACCCGCCGCTGACTCAGATAGCGCGTACAACTCACCCGCAGGAACGAAGCAAAATTCACCACCTCCCCACGATAATCCATCACTTCTTCATACAGCTTGGCGATCAGTTGATTGGTGGTCATGCCATCGACTTCGGCGATTTCGCTGAGGATGTCCCAGAACTGGTTTTCCAGGCGCAGCGTCGTCACCACGCCGCAGATGCGCAACGAACGCGAGCGGGATTCGTAGAGAATCGGGTCGGCCTTGACGTAGAGCTCGCACATCGGCGGATCCTCGTTACAGGGTGATCTTGGTGCCGAGCAGGCCGAGGAAACCGGCCAGCCAGTTCGGATGCGCAGGCCACGCTGGCGCAGTCGCCAGATTGCCTTGAACGTGGCCGTCGGTCACCGGGATATCGATGAACGTGCCACCGGCCAGGCGTACTTCCGGCGCACAGGCCGGATAGGCGCTGCATTCGCGACCTTCCAGAACACCCGCCGCCGCGAGCAACTGCGCGCCGTGGCACACAGCGGCAATCGGTTTGCCAGCCTTGTCGAAGGCGCGCACCAGCTCCAGAACTTTTTCGTTCAGGCGCAGATATTCCGGCGCTCGTCCGCCGGGGATCAGCAGCGCGTCGTAATCGGCCTCGGCGACCTTGGCGAAATCAAAGTTGAGGGCAAACAGGTGACCCGGTTTCTCGCTGTAAGTCTGGTCGCCTTCGAAGTCATGGATCGCAGTGCGCACGGTCTTGCCCGCAGCCTTGTCCGGGCACACGGCGTGCACGGTGTGACCGACCATTTGCAAGGCCTGGAACGGCACCATCACTTCGTAGTCTTCGACGTAATCGCCGACCAGCATCAGGATTTTTTTCGCGGCCATGGGGAGGACTCCTCTGGGAATGGGCTTGCAGGAGTATTCAAAGTAGACCTTATCCGTTGGGGCGGGTAACAACCGGCTACTACCTCGAAGACCGCGTTATCGTTTTTCGCGAGCAGGCTCACTCCTACAGGGGAATGCATTCCAATTGTAGGAGTGAGCCTGCTCGCGATAGCGTCCGCAAACTGTACGCCTAAGTCTGTGCCTAGCTGTAACAGCCCGACCCGCCCGGTTTATGGCTAGATGAAGCCACCTTCCTGTCACCTTCAATTCTGGTCACTCACATGTCCTCGCGCGAAAACACCGGCATGGCCCTCGGCCTGCTCGGGGTTGTGATTTTCAGCCTGACCCTGCCCTTCACCCGGATCGTGGTGCAGGAACTGCATCCGCTGCTCAACGGCCTCGGCCGCGCGCTGTTCGCGGCGATTCCCGCGGCAGCGTTGTTGTTATGGCGACGCGAGAAGTGGCCGAGCTGGCAGCAGATCAAAGGCCTGAGCCTGGTGATCGCCGGGGTGATTCTCGGCTTCCCGGTGCTGTCGGCGTGGGCCATGTAGACCTTGCCGGCGTCCCACGGCGCGCTGGTCAACGGTTTGCAGCCGCTGTGCGTGGCGCTGTATGCGGCGTGGCTGTCCCATGAACGCCCATCGAAAGCCTTCTGGGCCTGCGCCGCACTGGGCAGTGCGCTGGTGCTCGGCTACGCGTTGTACACCGGAGCCGGGAGCATTCAGGCCGGTGACTTGTTGATGCTCGGCGCGATTGCCGTCGGCGGTCTGGGCTATGCCGAAGGTGGCCGGTTGGCCAAGGAAATGGGCGGCTGGCAGGTAATCTGCTGGGCGCTGGTGCTGTCGACGCCGCTGCTGATCGGGCCAGTCTTGTATCTGGCGCTGCAGCATCACGGTGCAGTGTCAGCCAAGGCCTGGTGGGCCTTCGGCTACGTGGCACTGTTCTCACAGTTTCTCGGCTTCTTCGCCTGGTACGCCGGGCTGGCGATGGGCGGGATCGCGCGGGTCAGTCAGATCCAGTTGCTGCAGATCTTTTTCACCATCGCGTTTTCGGCGCTGTTCTTTGGTGAACATGTCGAGCCGATCACTTGGGTGTTTGCCTGCGGGGTGATCGCAACGGTGATGCTCGGGCGCAAGACCGCAGTAAAATCAAATGCGGGAGCGAGCTTGCTCGCGAAGGGGCCGTAACAGTCGACATCATCGTTGACTGTCAGTCCGCTTTCGCGAGCAAGCCCGCTCCCACAGGATCAGAGGTAGCCATCCGAACGCAGCAGCGTTTCCAGACAGTGCTCGCTGATGTTGTAGAACGCCTTCAACTCGGCAATCTTCACCAGCAACTGAGCCGGGTCCACCGGCTCGGCGCGTTTCACCGCCAGAATCATCTTGTTCTTGTTGGTGTGTTCCAGCGAGATGAATTCGAACACTTTGGTCTCGTAACCGCAGGCTTCGAGGAACAGTGCACGCAGGCTGTCGGTGACCATTTCCGCCTGTTGGCCCAGGTGCAGACCGTATTGCAGCATCGGCTTGAGCAGCGCCGGGCTCTGGATCTGCAGGCGGATCTGTTTGTGGCAGCACGGCGAGCACATGATGATCGACGCGCCCGAGCGGATGCCGGTGTGGATCGCGTAGTCGGTGGCGATGTCGCAGGCATGCAGGGCGATCATCACGTCCAGTTCGCTCGGTGCCACGCTGCGCACGTCACCGCACTTGAACACCAGGCCCGGGTGTTCCAACTTGGCCGCGGCGGCGTTGCACAGGTTAACCATCTCTTCGCGCAGCTCGACGCCGGTGACTTCGCCTTCGGCCTTGAGCGTGTTGCGCAGGTAATCGTGGATGGCGAACGTCAGGTAACCCTTGCCCGAGCCGAAGTCCGCCACCCGCACCGGTTTGTCCAGCGCCAGCGGTGACGAGGTCAGCGCGTGGCTGAAGACTTCGATGAACTTGTTGATCTGCTTCCACTTGCGCGACATCGCCGGGATCAGCTCATGCTGCGCGTTGGTCACGCCCAGATCCTTGAGGAACGGTCGGCTCAAGTCCAGAAAACGGTTTTTCTCACGGTTGTGCTCGGCGGACGGCGCTTCACGCAATTGCTGAGGTTTGCTCTTGAACAGTGAACTCTTGCCCTTTTTGCTGTATTCGAGCTGGGCTTCGTCGGTCACGGTCAGCAGATGCGCATTCTTGAACGCGGCCGGCAACAGCTCGGCAATCACCGCCACGCCTTCGCTCAGCGGCAGATTCTTGGTGATGTCGCGGGTCTTGTAGCGATAGACAAACGACAGGTGTGGCTGCGCCTTGACCGTCACCGCTTTGATGATGATCCGCTGCAGATCCGCCTCTTCACCCACGTACTTGGCCAGCACCAGTTTGATGAAGCCGTTGTGTTCGAGGCTGGTTTGCAGCAGCTCGATGAACTGGGCGTGATGATCGGGCGCGGGTTTGGCAGACGGCGCGGATGGGGCGGTAACGGACATGAACAAGCGGCCTCGGGCGGGGCGAAACGGGAATGGCGAGTATTTTAGGGGGGATGGGGGTTGGGGACACGTTCTTATTTACCAAACGGCTTTAAAAGCGCCCTCACCCTAACCCTCTCCCGGAGGGAGAGGGGACTGATTGGGGGATATTGAAGAGGTTCACCGACTTGAAAGAGTGCCTTTGAATCCATAATCGACTCGGTTTCTCAGGCCGATGTCGAGCGCAAGACATCTCGGTCGGCTCCCTCTCCCTCCGGGAGAGGGCTGGGGTGAGGGGCTTTTAGGCCAGCACCACCAACCGATTGGGTAATTCATTCCTCACCTGCGTCACCGGCACGTGCACCTTGAGCAGTTCCCCACAGGCCTCGATGCAGGTGACAAAGCCCTCGAGCGTGCGCCCCTGCCGCACCTGCTCGGTGAACGCGGCGACGATCGCGTCCCAGCTTTTGTTGTCCAGCCGCCGGGAAATCCCCTCGTCCACCAGAATCTCCACGTAGCGCTCGGCCTCGCAGACAAAGATCAGCATCCCGGTGCTGCCGACGGTGTGGTGCAGGTTCTGTTCGAGGAACTGCCGCCGCGCCAGATTCGATGCCCGCCAGTGGCGCACGCGGCGCGGGATCAGATGGGTGGTGATCTTCGGCAGGCGAAACAGCAGGCACAGGACGATGAACAGCCCCCATTGCACCAGCAACAGGCTGTGCATGGTCAGCCAGCCAGTCAGGTAATGGACGATGCCCGGCACCAGCAGCGCCAGCAGGCTGGCCCACAGCAACGGAATGTACGCGTAGTCATCGGCGCGGGCCGCCAGCACGGTGACCAGTTCGGCGTCGGTGTCGCGCTCGACCCGGGCGATCGCCTCGGCGACTTTGCGTTGTTCGTGTTCGCTCAGTAATGCCATGTCGAAAAATGCCTGATCATTATTGTTGTGTGTTCACCAGCCGCCGGACGAACCGCAGCCGCCGAAACTGCCCCCGCCGCCGCTGAAGCCCCCGCCTCCACCGCCACCGCCAAATCCACCACCGCCGAAACCGCCCCCGCCTCCGGAGCCGCCACGGCCGGCGGGAAGGATACCGAGCATCTGGCAGACAAACACGGTCAGGATGAACAACACCACCAGAAAAACGAACAACAGCGGATGACGCGAGACAAAATCGCTCTGCGGATCGCCGCTCGACTCGTACACCGTCGACGGTTCGTCCAGAGGATTGCCGCCGAGCACCACCAGCATCGCCGCAACGCCGTCGCTGATGCCCTTGCTGAAATTGCCGGCCTTGAACGCCGGGGTGATCACTTGATGAATGATCACCGAACTCTGTGCATCGGTCAGCCGATCTTCCAGCCCGTAACCGACTTCGATGCGCAGTTTGCGCTCGTCCCGGGCGACGATCAGCAGCGCGCCGTTGTTCTTGTCTTTCTGGCCGATGCCCCAGTGCCGGCCCAGTTGTACGCCGTAATCCTCGATGGTGGTGCCCTGCAGATCAGGCACCGTGACCACCACCAGTTGCTCGCCGGTAGCTTGCTCGTGAGCCTGCAATTGCTGGCTCAACTGGGCGCGCACCGACGGCTCGAGCATCTGCGCCTCGTCCACCACCCGCCCGCTCAGCGCCGGGAACGTCAACTCGGCCCGGGCGCTGACGGCGAACAGCCAGAGCATCAGCACCAGGCCTATCTTCAACACACGCATGGGCAACCTCGAATCAGAACTTCACTTCCGGGGCCTTTTCCGCACCGGGGGTGGTGGCTTCGAAGGTTTCGCGAATCGGCAGGTCGCTGTACATCACGCTGTGCCAGAGGCGCCCGGGAAACGTGCGGATCTCGGTGTTGTATTTCTGCACCGCCAGAATGAAATCGCGCCGCGCCACGGCAATCCGGTTTTCCGTGCCTTCGAGCTGCGATTGCAGGGCAAGGAAGTTCTGGTTGGCCTTCAGGTCCGGATAACGCTCGGAGACCACCATCAAACGGCTGAGCGCACCGCTCAACTGATCCTGAGCCTGCTGGAACTGCTTGAGTTTTTCCGGATTGTCGAGGGTGCTGGCATCGACCTGAATCGACGTCGCCTTGGCCCGCGCCTCGACCACCGCCGTCAATGTCGCTTCTTCATGCTTGGCGTAGCCTCTGACGGTCTCCACCAGATTGGGGATCAGGTCGGCACGGCGCTGGTACTGGTTCTGGACCTGGCCCCACGCCGCCTTGGCCTGTTCGTCGAGGGTCGGGATATTGTTGATGCCGCACGCGGTCAACAACGTGGCAAGCACCAGCAGCGTGGCGACCTGCAGACGCGAGCGGTAGGTTGGACTGACATTCATCAAAGTGATGCTCCCTGGCATATTTCATAAAAAACCGACCGTGAAACCTTCTGCATCAGCGGTTGGGGCATAATCGGCCGCGCCACTGGATTGCAACGGGCCGATGGGCTAAAAAGAGGCCCTGCGCAAACGCTGCCGAGTGTCGGCGGGCGTTTTTGGCTCGGTCATTTTGAGCCTGCACCCGAACAACAATAGTCGCTCCCTAACTTTTGGCTGGCCGGCATTGCATTGCCGCTTGGGCCCTTGAGAAAAATATTCATGAAGAAGCTGTGTTTGCTGGGCCTGTTCGTCAGCCTGGCCAGTCATCAAGTATTGGCCGCCACGACCCCGGTACCCCTGGAAAACAAGGACGCGTTCATCAGCAATCTGATGAAACAAATGACCCTCGATGAAAAGATCGGCCAGTTGCGCCTGATCAGCATCGGCCCGGAAATGCCCCGCGAGTTGATCCGCAAAGAGATCGCTGCGGGCAACATCGGCGGTACGTTCAACTCGATCACCCGCCCGGAAAACCGTCCGATGCAGGACGCGGCGATGCGCAGTCGCCTGAAGATTCCGATGTTTTTTGCGTACGACGTGATCCACGGTCACCGTACGATTTTCCCGATTCCGCTGGCCCTGGCATCGAGCTGGGACATGGACGCCATCGGTCAGTCCGGGCGCGTTGCCGCCAAGGAAGCCGCGGCCGACAGCCTCGACATCACCTTCGCGCCGATGGTCGACATCTCCCGCGATCCGCGCTGGGGCCGCAGCTCCGAAGGGTTCGGTGAAGACACCTACCTGACCTCGCGCATTGCCAAAGTGATGGTCAAGGCCTATCAGGGCGACACGCCGAGCGCGGCTGACAGCATCATGGCCAGCGTCAAGCACTTCGCCCTGTATGGCGCGGTCGAGGGCGGGCGCGACTACAACGTCGTCGACATGAGCCCGGTGAAGATGTACCAGGACTACCTGCCACCGTACCGCGCGGCGATCGACGCCGGTGCCGGCGGGGTGATGGTGGCGTTGAACTCGATCAACGGCATTCCGGCCACCGCCAACACCTGGCTGATGAACGACCTGCTGCGCAAGGACTGGGGCTTCAAGGGCCTGGCCGTCAGCGACCACGGGGCGATCTTCGAGCTGATCAAGCACGGCGTGGCCGCTGACGGTCGTGAAGCGGCGAAGCTGGCGATCAAGGCCGGCATCGACATGAGCATGAACGACACCCTGTACGGCAAAGAGCTGCCGGGGCTGCTCAAGTCCGGCGAGATCGAGCAGAAAGACATCGACAACGCCGTGCGCGAAGTGCTCGCCGCCAAGTACGACATGGGCCTGTTCAAGGACCCGTACCTGCGCATCGGCAAGGCCGAGGATGATCCGGCCGACACCTACGCCGAAAGCCGTCTGCACCGCGCCGAGGCCCGTGACGTGGCACGCCGCAGCCTGGTGCTGCTGAAGAACCAGAACGAAACCCTGCCGCTGAAGAAAGACGCGAAAGTCATGCTGGTCGGTCCATTGGCCAAGGCGCCGATCGACATGATGGGCAGTTGGGCGGCGGCCGGTAAGCCGGCGCAATCGGTGACGCTGTTCGACGGCATGAGCTCGGTGATTGGCGACAAGGCCAACCTGATCTACGCCCGTGGCGCGAATATCACCAGCGACAAGAAGGTGCTGGATTACCTGAACTTCCTCAACTTCGACGCCCCGGAAGTGGTCGATGATCCGCGCCCGGCCAACGTGTTGATCGACGAAGCGGTGAAAGCGGCCAAGGACGCCGACGTGATCGTCGCCGCTGTGGGCGAATCCCGTGGCATGTCCCACGAATCCTCCAGCCGCACCGACCTGAACATCCCGGAAAACCAGCGCGAGCTGATCCGTGCCCTGAAAGCCACCGGCAAACCGCTGGTACTGGTGCTGATGAACGGCCGTCCGCTGACCATCCTCGAAGAGAACCAGTCGGCTGATGCGATTCTGGAAACCTGGTTCAGCGGCACCGAGGGCGGTAACGCCATCGCTGATGTGCTGTTCGGCGACTACAACCCGTCGGGCAAACTGCCGGTGACCTTCCCGCGTTCCGTGGGCCAGATCCCGACCTACTACAACCACCTGAGCATTGGCCGGCCGTTCACGCCGGGCAAGCCGGGCAACTACACCTCGCAGTATTTCGATGACACCACCGGTCCGCTGTTCCCGTTCGGTTACGGCCTGAGCTACACCCAGTTCACGCTGAGCGACATGGCGCTGTCGTCAACCACGCTGAACAAGACCGGCAAGCTCGATGCCAGTGTCACCCTGAAAAACACCGGCAAACGTGACGGCGAAACCGTGGTGCAGCTGTACATCCAGGACGTCGCCGGTTCGATGATTCGCCCGGTGAAAGAACTGAAGAACTTCCAGAAAGTCATGCTCAAGGCCGGCGAACAGAAAGTCGTGCACTTCACCATCACCGAGGATGACCTGAAGTTCTACAACGCCCAGCTCAAGTACGCGGCCGAGCCTGGCAAGTTCAACGTGCAGATCGGCCTGGATTCGCAGGATGTGACGCAGCAGAGCTTTGAGTTGCTGTAATTATTCAGTAACCAATGCCCGTGTGAAAGGGGCCTTTGTGGGAGGGGGCTTGCTCCCGAATGCGGTGTATCAGCTAAATTAATGCTGAATGACATGCCGCCTTCGGGAGCAAGCCCCCTCCCACATTGGAATCCACTGGGTTCGGAATTGGCGTTAACCGCGTCTATCGAGAATGTTGACCACCAGCCGATCCACCCAACCCCAGATCCGCTGCTTCACTCGCCGCCACAACGGCCGGCGCTGCCACTCCTCCAGACTGACCTGCTGGCTCAGACCGAAATCCTTCTCGAAACTCTGCACCACCGCTGCCGTCAACGACGGGTCCAGTGCCTCCAGATTCGCCTCCAGATTGAAGCGCAGGTTCCAGTGATCGAAGTTGCACGATCCGATACTCACCCACTCGTCCACCAACACCATTTTCAGATGCAGGAAGCACGGCTGGTATTCGAAGATCTGCACCCCGGCCTTGAGCAGGCGCGGGTAGTAGCGATGGCCGGCGTAACGCACCGACGGGTGATCGGTGCGCGGCCCGGTCAGCAGTAACCGGACGTCGACACCGCGAGCAGCGGCCTTGCGCAGCGAGCGGCGGATTTTCCAGGTCGGCAGGAAATACGGGGTGGCCATCCAGATGCGCTTCTGCCCGCTGTTCAGTGCACGAAACAGCGACTGCAGAATGTCGCGATGCTGACGCGCATCGGCATAGGCCACACGGCCCATGCCCTCGCCCATGTCCGGAACCTTGGGCAAGCGTGGCAGGCCGACATGCGCCGACGGTTTCCACGCCCGGCGATGGCGGTTGGCGATCCATTGGCGGTCGAACAGCACTTGCCAGTCGAGCACCAGCGGGCCGTTGATTTCCACCATCACTTCGTGCCACTCGCTGCTGTCCTGCCCCGGTGTCCAGAATTCATCGGTAACACCGGTGCCGCCGACCACCGCCAGACGCTGATCGACCAGCAGCAATTTGCGGTGATCGCGATAGAAGTTGCCGACCCAGCGCCGCCAGTTCAGGCGATTGTAGAAACGCAGTTCGACCCCGGCTTTGGTCAGGCGCTGACGCAGGTGCAGGGTAAACGCGAGGCTGCCGTAGTCATCGAACAGGCAGCGTACCCGCACGCCGCGCTCGGCGGCCTGCACCAGCGCCTGAACCACGGCCTCGGCACAAGCGCCCGCCTCCACCAGATACAACTCCAGTTCGACCTGCTCCTCGGCGCGGGCAATTTCCACCAGCATGCGCGGGAAGAATTGCGGGCCGTCAATCAACAGTTCGAACCGGTTGCCGTCACGCCAAGGGAACACCGCGCCGCGCATGTCAGCGCGCCGTGAAAATCAGCACCGCACCCACCGGTACCGACAGACTGATGGCCGACAGGCCGGCCAGGTTGCGCAGGGTTTCCAGCCCCGGCGCCAGATCGAAATCCTCGGCGTTGATCACCACCGGCTCCAGGGTCACCACTTGAAAACGCCGGTCGTCGAGACGGGTGGCCAGCAACTCTGCCGGGTATTCATGTTGCTTGCCGTGCAGGTTGACGGTCAGCGGCAGACGCAATTCCAGCTGCGCACCGGGGGCCAGATCGTTGATCGGGCGCAGGTCGATCCGGGTGCTGATGGTCGCTTCGGGGAATTGCTCGATCTGGAACAGCTCCTTGCGCATGCGCTCGTCGCGCAGCGGGATGCCGCTGTTGATCGAGTCCAGCTCGACTTCGACTTCAGCGCGGCCATCCGGATCGACCTTGCCGTGCAGCACCAGAAAGCGCTGCACTTCAGAAATGTGGGCGTTTTTCGTGCTGACGAACGACAGCCGCGACGACTCGCCATCCAGATACCAGTTGGCCTGCGCCGGCAGCGCGGCGGCAGTCAGCAGCAGACTGGCGAAGGCTGTATAGAGGGAGCGGTTGAACATTGAATACTCGTGGGGGCGATAAACCTGCACGAACCTTAACCGCCCACGCCGTTATTGCAAACTGATCGCCGCAAATCTATCGATTGGTGAAACCTCCTGTGGGAGCGGGCTTGCTCGCGAAGGCGGTGAATCAGTCAACACAAATGCTGAATGGCACACCGCATTCGCGAGCAAGCC
>NZ_JASCPO010000212.1:0-10315 GCF_029960145.1 Pseudomonas sp. PS01299
GGGTCAAGGCCATTTCTTGAGTTGACGGTGATGACCCCTTCGCGAGCAAGCTCGCTCCCACATTTGAAATGGGCCCCCCTGTGGGAGCGAGCTTGCTCGCGAAGAGGCCAGTCCAGCCACAATAAACCTACGGCTTACGCAACAGATAGGTATCCATGATCCACCCATGCTCGGCACGGGCTGCTTTGCGCACCCGCTCGATCTCGGCCGCCACATCCTTGAGCTTGCCACTGATCAGAATTTCATCCGGTGTGCCCAGGTAGGCTCCCCAATAAATCTCGGTCTGCTGATCCGCCACATGGTGGTAGGAATCTTCAGCGTCGAGCATCACCACCAGGCTGTCGGTGTCACTCACCTGCCCCGCCGCCAGACGCCGGCCCGTGGTGATTTCGATTGACCGACCAATGCTGTTCAATGGCACCTTATGCTGCGCCGCCAACGCCTGAACGCTGGTAATCCCCGGGATCACTTCAAACTCGAAAGCACAGCGGCCTGACGCCAGAATCGCCTGCAGAATACGAATCGTGCTGTCGTACAGCGCCGGGTCGCCCCACACGAGGAAACCGCCGCATTCTTTGTCAGCCAATTCTTCATTGATCAGCCGCTCGAAGGTTTCTTGCTTGACGCGGTTCAGATCTTCGACCGCACGGGTGTAGTCCACGTCGCCACGCTCGCGTTCCGGGCTGTGGGCTTCGACGAATCGATAGCCAGGATTGGTGATGTAGCGTTCACAGATGTCACGACGCAGGTCGAGCAGCTTGTCCTTGCTCTGGCCTTTGTCCATCAGGAAGAACACGTCCACGCGGTTAAGCGCTTTCACCGCCTGCATCGTGATGTAGTCGGGGTTTCCGGCGCCGATGCCGATGACCAGCAGTCGTTTCATCACTGTGCTCCCGCAAGATCGATACCCGCCAAGCGTAGCCGCCAGATGCCGTTGAACCGCAGTTCAACCACGGACAGCGGTTCAACATCAATGGCGTTGAACGCCGCGCCCTGTAACACCCGCATCAGTGCCGCACGCACCACAAACGGATGGGTGACGGCGACGATGTGCCCCGATACGCCTTGCAGACTGGTCAGCCATGCCGCCACGCGTTCGCTCAACTGCATTACCGACTCGCCACCATGGGGTGCCGCCTGCGGATCATTGATCCACGCCTGCAAGGCCTCGGCCTCGCGCACTTGCAGATCCTTGATCGCTTGCCCGTGCCAGCGCCCCCAATCGCAATCACGCAGCGCTTCGTCCACTTGCGGCGCCGCACCGAACCACTCGGCAGTCTGGCGCGTACGCAGTTCCGGCCCGCACAACAAACGGCTGGCACCGGTGAATTTTGCGGCCAACGCGCCGAGCGCCAATGGCGAATTTTCAACAGGCTCGTTCGTAGGAAAGCGCGACAATTTCTGTGCGACGGTTCGCGCGTGGCAAATCAAAGTCAAACGGGTGGACTGCACAGGGTTTCACTCGATGAACATCAGCTGAATCGGCGGCAAATCGCCGGTCTTGTGGCAATTGTGCCGTAACCCGGTCGCTTCAGGGGATCTCGTGAACCTCCAGCCCAGTACTCTGAAGTAGAAAAAGCGGCAATGTCTGACACGCCTGGAGGCAATGGACTACAAGAGGCACAGACTTAGGTGTAGCCCTTGTTACTCAGGGTTGTGAGCTTATTTAAACGTCGAATCGCCAACGCTAAAAATTCACTAGACATGTAACCTGAGTTACATAAATACTGTTTTAACGGATTGTGAAACGAATTCAACACCCCCCCCTTCATCCAGCAGGAGCCCGGATGCCCCCTCTCAGAGACTTGATCACCGACCCCGGCCTGGAACTGACGCCGTCGGAGCGCAAAGTGATTCGCGCCCTGCTCGACCAGTATCCACGCAACGGCCTGGGTCCGATGGCGCGTCTGGCCGAACACGCCGGCGTCAGCGATCCGACCATCGTGCGGCTGGTGAAGAAGCTCGGATTCGGCGGTTACGCCGAGTTTCAGGACGCCCTGCTCAGCGACATGGACCACCGCCTGCGTTCGCCGCGCACCCTGTTGCAGCCGCGTTCGCACCTGAACAAGGACGATGCCTGGGGCCATTATCTGGCTGACAGCCAACGCCTGCTGGTGGAAACCCAGGTTCTGACGCAACCCGAAGACGTGCGCATTCTGCTCGACTGGCTGCTCGATACCCGGCACCAGATCTACTGCTTCGGCGGGCGCTTCAGCAGCCTGATGGCCAACTACCTGCTCAACCACCTGCGCTTGCTGCGGCCCGGCTGCTTTGCCCTGGAGGACAACGCGCAACTGCCCGACCGCCTGTTCGATCTGCAACGCCAGGACGTGGTGCTGCTGTTCGACTATCGGCGCTACCAGTCCCAGGCCCTGCGGGTGGCCTCGGCGGCGAAGAACAACAACGCGCGGGTGGTGCTGTTCACCGACATCTATGCCTCGCCGCTGCGTGAACTGGCTGACCTGATCATCAGTGCTCCGGTGGAATCGACCTCGCCGTTCGACACCATGGTGCCGGCGCTGGCCCAGGTCGAGGCGCTGATTGCCTGCCTGACCCTGCGCAGCCCCGGTCTGGCCGATCGCCTGGAAGGCATCGACGCCCTGCGCAACGACTTCAACACCCACCTGCTGGAGGATAAATAAGGATGTTCAGTCTTCCCCACCGCTCGCCGCGGGATTTGCCGTTCGTCACCGGTCACACCGCTCTGTTGCTGGTGGACATGCAGCGTGCCTGGCTCGAACCGCAGTTCGACCCGCATCTGAACGGCCCGGACGCCGAGTATTTCCTGACCCGCGCGCACATGCAGGTGGTGCCCAACCAGCGCCGTTTGCTCAGTGCCTTTCGCGAAGCGCGGCAGAATGTGCTGCACACGATTATCGAAAGCTTGACCGCCGACGGTCGCGACCGCTCGCTGGATCACAAACTGTCGGACATGCACCTGCCCAAGGGCAGCACCCAGGCGCGGATCATCGACGACCTGACCCCGGTGGAAAACGAAATCGTGTTGCCGAAAACCTCGTCAGGGGTGTTCAACTCGACCAACATCGATTACGTACTGCGCAACCTCGAAACCCGCCACCTGATCATTGCCGGCATCGTCACCGACCAGTGCGTCGACATGGCCGTGCGGGATGCCGCCGACCGTGGCTATCTGGTGACGCTGGTCGAAGACGCCTGCGCCACCTACACCCCGGCGCGGCATGACGCCTGCCTGAACGCGATCAAGGGTTACTGCTGGATCACTGACACACAAACCGTGCTCGGCCGCTTGCAGGAGATGCGTCCATGAGCGAGCGCCTGACGCCGTTGCCGATGACCACCATCGTCACCACCGACCTGATCGGCATCACCCGTGGCCGCTCGTTTCCCACCGATCAGCTGGAGCATTATCAAGCCGCCGGTTGCGGCTGGGTGCCGGCCAACAGTGCATTGACGCCCCAGGACATCATCGCCTCGACCAACCCATGGGGCGCTTATGGTGATTTGCGGTTGATTCCCGATTTGAGCAGCCGCGTGACGGTCGGTAATGGCCCGGACGCCGCAGCACCGGCGCTGGACTTTATCCACGGCGACATCCGCGAGACCGATGGCCGGCCGTGGAGCGCTTGCCCGCGCACGCTGCTGCGCGATGAAATCGAGCGCTATCGCGACGACCTCGGTTTGCAGGTCAACGCAGCGTTCGAACACGAATTCAACCTGCATGCCGGTTTTGCCGAGCATCTGGCATTTTCCCTCGAAGCCCAGCGTCAGGGGGCCGAGTTCGGCGGCTGGCTGCTCAGCGCGCTGCGCGCGGGTGGCGTTGAGCCGGAAATGTTCCTGCCCGAATACGGCAAGCACCAATACGAAATCACCTGCCGGCCGACCCTCGGCGTGGCGGCGGCGGATCGTGCGGTCAACGTGCGCGAAATCACCCGCGAAATCGCCCGGCAAATGGGCGTCGATGTCAGCTTCGCGCCGAAAACCAAGGCCGACGCGGTGTGCAACGGTGTGCACCTGCACATCAGCCTGCTCGACCTGCAAGGTCTGCCACTGCTCTACGACGCCGGCACCAGCAACGGTCTGTCGACCCTCGGCCAGCATTGGGCCGCCGGGATCCTGCATTACCTGCCGGCGCTGTGTGCGTTCACCGCGCCGACACCGGTGTCGTACGAGCGTTTGCAGCCACACCACTGGAGCGCGTCCTATGCGTGTCTGGGGCAGCAGAACCGTGAAGCGGCGCTGCGCATTTGTCCGACCGTGAGCCTGGGCGGCAAATCCGTGGCGGCGCAGTACAACCTGGAATTCCGCGCGATGGACGCCACCGCCTCGCCGCATCTGGCAATGGCCGCGCTGCTGATTGCCGGACGGCTGGGCATCGAACAGCGTCTGGCGCTGAACGCGATCACCGATGAAATTCCCGATTCACTCAACAACGAGCAACGCAAGGCCCGGGGCATTGTGGCCCTGCCCGCCTCGCTGGCCCAGGCGCTGGATTGCCTGCGTGACAGTGCAGCCTTCAATCAATGGCTGCCCAAGCCGTTGCTCGACACTTACCACGCCCTTAAAACCGAGGAACTGGCGCTGACGGAACAGCTCTCGCCCGCTGACCTGTGTGAGCACTATGCACGCCTGTACTGAATCCGCCGAGCTGGGGTTGTACACCCGCCCGGTCTACAACCTGAGCCGCGAAGATTCATCGCATCCGTTGATTCTGGTGTGCGAGCACGCCAGCCGCTACATCCCCGAGGCCCTGAACAATCTGGGCCTGGACGATGCCGCCGCGCGCGAACACATCGCCTGGGACATCGGCGCACTGCAACTGGCCGAAAAGCTCTCGGAGACACTCGGCGCGACACTGTTGAGCGCCAACTATTCACGGCTGCTGATCGACCTCAATCGGCCCCGGCATGCCCCCGACAGCATTCCGGCGCAGAGCGAGATTTATCAGGTGCCCGGTAACCGCGAGCTGGACGAAGCCACGCGCGAGTACCGGCGCCAGACCCTGTTCAAACCGTTTCACGCCCGGCTGCAGACCCTGATCGACCAGCGCGTTGCACAAGGCCAAGCAGTACGGGTAGTGGGGATTCACAGTTTTACCCCGGTGTATTACGGCCAGCCGCGCCCGCTGGAAGTCGGCGTGCTGTTCGGTCAGGCCGGCGCCTATGCGCAACGGGTGATCGATGGCCTCGGCCAGCACCCGCTGAACGTCGCGGGCAACCAGCCGTACCGGGTTGATCCGCTGGGCGACATGACCGTGCCGGTGCATGGCGATGCCCGGGGGCTGGAATCGGTGTTGATCGAGGTGCGCAACGATCTGCTGCGCACCCCAGAGGCGGTATCGCTGTGGGCCGAGCGCCTGGCGCCACTGCTGTAAAGAACGCTGCAAGACTGCTGACGCTGTAACGATGGATCGACATAACAACTAAAAACGCTGGATAGGCTGACAAGGAGTTGCGCTTCATGGAAATAGAAGAGTTCGGCTACAAACAGGAGTTGAAACGTAGCCTGACACTGACCGACCTGGTGGTGTACGGGATGATCTTCATGATCCCCATCGCCCCCTTCGGCGTGTATGGCTACGTGAATGCCGAGGCGCCCGGGATGGTGCCGCTGGCCTACATCATCGGCATGGTCGCGATGCTGTTCACCGCGCTGAGCTACGGCAGCATGGCCAAGGCGTTTCCGGTCGCCGGTTCGGTGTATTCCTACGCGCAACGCGGCCTCAATCAACACGTCGGCTTCATCGCCGGCTGGCTGATGCTGCTCGACTACCTGCTGATTCCACCGCTGCTGTACGTCTACGCGGCGATGGCCCTGAACCATCTGTACCCGGACATTCCGAAGGTCGGCTTCATTCTAGCGTTTCTGGTCAGCGCGACGTTCGTCAACCTGCGCGGGATCACCTTCACCGCACGGATGAACATCATCTTCCTGCTGGCGCAGCTGGTGGTACTGGGAATCTTCCTGTTCTACGCCTGGAACGCCCTGCACAATGGCGGCGGCAACGGCGAGCTGACCCTGGCGCCGCTGTATCACCCGGAAACGTTCAACTTCGCCCTGCTGATGCAAGCGGTGTCGATTGCGGTGCTGTCGTTCCTTGGCTTCGATGCGATATCGACCCTCGCCGAAGAAATCAAAGGCGATCCGGGCCGCAGCGTCGGCCTCGCAGCACTGATCACTCTGGTGGTGATGGGCGTGATTTTCGTCGTACAGACCTGGATCGCCACCGATCTGGCTGCCGGCATGGGTTTCAAGTCCGCCGACACCGCATTCTATGAAATCGCCGAAATCGCCGCTGGCAGCTGGCTGGCGACGCTGACCGGGGTGGCGACCGCGCTGGCCTGGGGCGTCGCGGTGGCGATCACCTCGCAAGCGGCAGTGTCGCGCCTGCTGTTCGGCATGGCCCGCGACGGCAAGTTGCCGAAAGTCCTGGCCAAGGTGCACCCGAAGCACAACACCCCGTACCTGAGCATTTATCTGGTGGCAGTGCTGTCGCTGGTGATCTGCTACCTGTTCATCAATTCGGTCGACACCCTGACCTCGCTGGTCAACTTCGGTGCCCTCAGCGGTTTCATGCTGCTGCACCTGACAGTGATCAACTACTACTGGCGTCGGCAGAAGTCCGGTCAGGTCGTACGCCATCTGATCTGCCCGGTGATCGGCTTCATCATCGTCGCCGCCATCATGTACAACATGGGCGTCGATGCGCAGAAACTCGGCCTGATCTGGATCGCGCTGGGTCTGGTGTACCTGTTCTTCCTGAACAAGCTCGGCGCCAGCACCGCGCTGCCTGACCCGAGCAATGGCTGACAAGAAAAAGAGCGGCGTCTGACAACAAATCAGGCGACCGCCGCTTTAAAGCGTGGCAACCGACAGTGATAGTCAGGTTTGGTGGGGATCACCGGACCCTTTGATACAGGAGTGCATCCATGCTGGTCTTACGCCCAGTCGAGACAACCGACCTGCCGCAATTGCAGCAGCTGGCCCGCAACAGCCTGGTCGGCGTCACGTCGCTGCCTGACGACAGCGAACGCCTGCGCGAAAAAATCGCCGGCTCCTGTGCCTCGTTCGACAACGACATTCAGGCGCAAGGCCCGGAGAACTACTTCTTCGTGCTGGAAGACCTCGACACTCAACGGCTGGTCGGTTGCTCGGAGATCCTCGCCACGGCCGGTTTCAACGACCCGTTCTACAGCTTGCGCAATCGCCACTTCACCAGTGCTTCGCGGGAACTGAACATCGAGCACGGGGTGCCGGCGTTGTCACTGTGTCACGACCTCAGCGGACACACGCTATTGCGCGGGTTTCACATCGACAACGCACTGGTGCGCAGCGCCTTTTCCGAATTGCTGTCGCGGGCACGGCTGCTGTTCATCGCCGCTCACGCACAACGCTTTGCCGATGCGGTGATCACCGAGATCGTCGGCTATAGCGATGAGAACGGTCATTCGCCGTTCTGGGACGCACTGGGCAAACACTTCTTCGACCTGCCCTACGTCGAGGCCGAGCGCCTGTGCGGCCTGCAAAGCCGCACGTTTCTCGCCGAACTGATGCCGCAATACCCGATTTACGTACCGATGCTGCCTCAGGCAGCACAGGAATGCATCGGCCGAATTCACCCGGACGGTCAGGAAGCCTTCGACATCCTCGAACGCGAAGGCTTTGAAACCAACAGCTACATCGACCTGTTCGACGCCGGCCCGACCCTGTATGCGCGCACCGCGAACATCCGTTCTATCGCCCACAGCAAGACAGCCAGCGTGCGCGAGCAGGCGCAGATCGACGCCCGCGGCCATTACCTGCTGAGCAACGACGCGCTGCATGGCTTCCGGGCCATCGTCGCCGAACTGGATTACCAGCCTGAGCAACCGCTGTCGCTGACGCCGGATCTGTGTGCCGCACTGAAGGTCACCGATGGCAGCACGACCAGGGTGATAGCCCTGTGAACCGCCACCGGCTGCACACCCAACGACAGTGCCCGAACCGGCGCGTACAAGGAGTTACCGCATGATCGTCCGTCCGGTCAAAGTCAGCGACCTGCCAGCACTGATGACCCTGGTGCAACAGGCCGGCCCGGGGTTCACCACCCTCCCGGCCAATGAGGATCGCCTCGCCCACCGGGTGCGTTGGGCCCAGCGCGCGTTTTCCGGACAAGTGGAACGGGCCGACGCCGATTATCTGTTCGTGCTTGAAGATGACGACCTGCGGGTGATCGGCGTCAGCGCCCTGACCGGCGCGGTAGGCTTGCGCGAGCCGTGGTACAACTACCGAGTCGGCCTGACCGTGAGTTCGGCACCGGATCTGGGCATTTCGCGGCAGATCCCCACGCTGTTTCTCAATAACGAGCTGACCGGCCAGTCGGAACTGTGTTCGCTGTTCCTTCAGCATGAGCAACGCCATGGCAACAATGGACGGCTGCTGTCGCTCGGGCGGCTGCTGTTCGTGGCCGAGTTTCCGCAACTGTTTGGCGAGAAGATGATCGCCGAACTGCGCGGCAGTGCCGATGAACTCGGTTGCTCGCCGTTCTGGGACAGTCTGGGCCGGCATTTCTTCCAGATGGACTTCAGCCATGCTGACCACTTGTCGGGTCTGGGCAACAAGTCGTTCATCGCCGAACTGATGCCGCGCCAGCCGTTGTACACCTGCATGCTCACCGAACAGGCACAGGCGGCCATCGGCCAGGCGCATCCCAATACCGAGCCCGCGCTGAAGATACTGCGCGAAGAAGGATTTGTGCATAAGGGCTACATCGACATCTTCGACGGTGGCCCGGTGATCGAAGCACCGATCGGCAACATTCGTACCGTGCGCGACAGCCTGGCGCTGACCCTGAGTCTCGGCACGCCGGACGATCAGGCACCGTTGTGGCTGATCCACAACCGGCGCCTGGAGAACTGCCGCATCACCGTGGCCCCCGGTCGTCTGGTCGGCAATACCCTGGTGGTCGATCGCCTCACCGCCAAGCGCCTGCAACTGCAACCGGGCAATTCGGTGCGCGCCGTGCTGCTGCCCAGGCAACAGCAACAGGCGGTAGCGGCCTGATCTGCGGTTTAGCCAGTGAAAATCCGCTGACTGCCGATGAAACCTTTCAGCCGCTGGATCCTTCATCGACGCCTCACTCGCAAATTCGTCATGAACCTTGACCCATTCGCGTGATAGCCTTTTCATTCTTCGGCGTTGACACCTTTGCTCAAGCCGTTCCATTCCTTTGTATTGGTGGAACTCGTATGACCAGGCTTTCCCATCAAGATTTGCGCCGTAACTTCCGTCAATTGCTGGCTTCCGACACCTGCTACCACACCGCCTCGGTGTTCGACCCGATGTCCGCGCGCATTGCCGCAGACCTGGGTTTTGAAGTGGGGATCCTCGGCGGCTCCGTGGCCTCGCTGCAGGTGCTGGGCGCCCCCGACTTTGCCCTGATCACCCTCAGCGAATTCGCCGAACAGGCCACCCGCATCGGCCGCGTTGCCCAGTTGCCAGTGATCGCCGACGCCGACCACGGTTACGGCAACGCCCTCAACGTGATGCGCACCATCGTCGAACTGGAACGCGCCGGCGTCGCCGCCCTGACCATCGAAGACACCCTGCTGCCGGCGCAATTCGGCCGTAAGTCCACCGACCTGATCTCGGTCGCCGAAGGCGTCGGCAAGATCCGCGCGGCGCTGGAAGCCCGGGTTGATTCGGAAATGGCAATCATCGCCCGCACCAACGCCGGGATCCTGCCGAATCAGGAAATCATCAGCCGCACCAAGCAGTACCAGGCCGCCGGTGCCGATGGCATCTGCATGGTCGGGGTGCAGGACTTCGATCAGCTCGAGCAAATCGCCGAACACCTGACGGTCCCGCTGATGCTGGTGACCTACGGCAACCCGGCGCTGCGCGACGACAAGCGCCTGGCCGAACTCGGGGTGCGCGTGACTATCGACGGCCACGGCGCCTACTTCGCCGCGATCAAGGCGACCTACGACAGCCTGCGCGAACAACGCCAGATCTTCACCCAGGCCTCGGACCTGAGCGCCACCGAGCTGACGCACACCTATACCCAGCCTGAGGATTACATTCTGTGGGCGAAGGAATACATGAGCGTCAAGGAATAAGCTGCGGTCAGGACTGGCCTCTTCGCGAGCAGGCTCGCTCCCACAGTGGATCTTCAGTGAGCACAGCATGGGTGTTGAACACAGATCCCATGCAGGAGTTAGCCTGCTCGCGATGACGTCGGCACATTCAACACCCATTTAGCCTGACCCGCCGCCTTCGCGAGCAAGCCCGCTCCCACAGTGGATCTTCAGTGAATACAGCAGTGGTGTTCGGCACAGATCCATTGTGGGAGCGAGCT
>NZ_JASCPO010000213.1:0-10084 GCF_029960145.1 Pseudomonas sp. PS01299
AGCTTGCTCCCGCTTGAGTGCGCAGCGCTCACAAGCTTTTCGGGTCTGCTACGCAGCCCAGCGGGAGCAAGCTCCCTCGCCACAAAAGCTCATTCCACAGTTCAGACGCCGAACTGGGCGCGATACGCTTCCACGGCTGGCAAATGCTGCTTGAGCTGCGGGTCGTCGGCGAGGAATTCCAGCACCTGGTTCAGCGAAACGATGCTGATCACCGGAATACCGAAGTCACGCTCGACTTCCTGGATCGCCGACAATTCACCGTTGCCACGCTCCTGACGGTTCAGGGCGATCAGCACGCCGGCCGCCTTGGCGCCGTCCTGGGACGCGATGATCTGCATCACTTCGCGGATCGCGGTGCCGGCAGTGATCACGTCGTCGATGATCAGCACGTCACCGGTCAGCGGCGCGCCGACCAGGCTGCCGCCTTCGCCGTGGGCCTTGGCTTCCTTGCGGTTGAAGCACCATGGCAGGTCACGGTTGTGGTGTTCGGCCAACGCGACAGCGGTGGTGGCTGCCAGCGGGATGCCTTTGTAGGCCGGGCCAAACAATACGTCGAAAGGAATGCCGCTTTCGGCGATGGCTGCCGCGTAGAAACGCCCCAGTTGCGCCAGGGCCGAACCCGAGTTGAACAGGCCGGCATTGAAGAAGTAAGGACTGGTGCGCCCGGACTTCAGGGTGAACTCACCGAAGCGCAAAACGCCGCGATCGATGGCAAAACGAATGAAATCGCGCTGATACGCTTGCATGAAAAAAACCCCAAATACCACGGATTTAGCTAATTAGCTTGACGCCGTGTATCATACACGCACGCGATTTTTGGGGCCATTTATGCGGATCATCAGTGTGAACGTCAATGGTATTCAGGCTGCAGTCGAGCGTGGTTTGCTCAGTTGGCTGCAGGCACAGAATGCCGACGTCATCTGCCTGCAGGACACCCGTGCCTCCGCCTTTGAACTGGATGACCCAGCCTTCCAACTGGATGGCTACTTCCTTTATGCCTGCGATGCTGAAGTCCCTGCCCAAGGTGGCGTGGCTTTGTATTCGCGGTTGCAACCGAAGGCTGTCATCAGCGGTCTCGGTTTCGAGACGGCCGACCGCTACGGGCGCTACCTGCAAGCAGATTTCGACAAAGTCAGTATTGCCACCTTGCTGCTCCCTTCGGGGATGAACGGCGATGAGGACTTGAACCAGAAGTTCAAGCTCATGGACGACTTCGGCAAGTACCTGGACAAGCAGCGGCGTAAACGTCGCGAGTACATTTATTGTGGCTCGCTGTACGTTGCGCAGCAGAAGCTCGACATAAAGAACTGGCGCGACAGCCAGCAATCCCCGGGCTTCCTGGCGCCAGAACGCGCCTGGATGGACGAGATTGTCGGCAACATGGGCTATGTCGATGCCCTGCGCGAAGTCAGCCGCGAAGGTGACCAGTACAGCTGGTGGCCGGACAACGAACAGGCCGAGATGCTGAATCTGGGCTGGCGCTTCGACTACCAGCTGCTGACCCCAGGCTTGCGCCGTTTCGTACGCAGCGCGCGCCTGCCACGTCAGCCACGGTTCTCGCAGCACGCGCCGCTGATCGTCGACTACGACTGGACGCTGACCATCTAAGCGTCGATCCGTCGTTAAAAAAATGCCCGTATCGCTGGATACGGGCATTTTTTATGCCGCGCCTGAAGCAGTCCTGACCTCAGACGGCGACAAAAAACGGCAAGGCCAGGTAAAGCTTGATGACGATCACATTGATGATGTCGATGAAGAATGCACCGACCATCGGCACCACCAGAAACGCAATCTGCGAAGGCCCGAAACGCTGCGTCACCGCCTGCATGTTCGCAATGGCGGTTGGCGTTGCGCCCAGGCCAAAACCGCAATGCCCCGCCGCCAGGACCGCCGCGTCGTAGTTACTGCCCATCACTCTGAATGTCACAAAAATCGCAAACAGCGCCATGACCAACGTTTGCGCAGCCAGGATGATGAATATCGGCAGTGCCAACGCTGCCAGATCCCAGAGTTTGAGAGACATCAAGGCAATTGCCAGAAACAGCGACAGGCTGACATTGCCCAGCACCGACACTTCACGCTCGAATACCTGATACAGGCCCAGCGCCGATAGCCCGTTACGTAGCATCACCCCCACAAACAAAACGCAGACAAACGTTGGCAACTCGAATGCGGTTCCGTGCAGAAAGCCATTCAGAAGATTGCCAGCCAATAAACTGACCGCAATCAATGCCAGTGTCTCGATAAACGAAAAGGGCGTAATCGAGCGCTCTTTGTTCGGCTGCTCAAAACCCTTTGGCATCCGTGGCGTTTCTTGAAACTGGCAACCGGGCACCTCAACGCGTTTGATGAGCAGGCGGGCCACAGGCCCACCTATCAAACCGCCCAGGACCAAGCCGAAGGTTGCCGAGGCGATTGCAAGCTCGGAGGCCGAAGCAAGGCCGTACTTTTCACTGAATACCGTGCCCCACGCCGCCCCCGTACCGTGACCGCCCGCAAGCGTGATCGAACCCGTCAGGAGCCCCATCAACGGATCAAGACCCAACGTTTTGGCAAGGCCAATGCCCAAAGCGTTCTGAACCACCAGAAGCCCGGTAACCGCCAGTAGAAATATGCCGACTACGCGACCACCCTTTTTCAGGTTGGCAAAGTCTGCGCTCAAACCGATTGTGGCAAAGAAAGCCAACATCAACGGCGTCTGCAGTGAAGTATCGAATCTGATTTCTATATCAAAAGTTCGCAATATCAATAAACCCAGCGCAACCACCAGTCCACCGGCGACGGGTTCAGGAATATTGTAATTACGCAGAAATCCGACTCGTGCAATAAGTCCGCGCCCCAGTAATAGCACCAGAGAGGCGGCCACGAGCGTTCCATAAAAATCGAGCTGGATCATTGGGGATATTCTTGGCTATTTATTCATCAGGCGCACTTTTACCCGCGCACGCCTATTGAATCGGCTGATTGTCTCAACACTGATTGATGTGGAATTCAAGGGCCTTTGATGGCTTGAATATATCGAGATATTTCTGAAGCAAAGTTGCGCGGAGCAACCTTAACAATCGACAAGTCCTGTTGCCAAGGACTGAGATCGCGTTAAAGCATTGCAGTTGTGACTAAAAGTGTAGGCGTTAGATATATAAAAAATATCCACTACCGCTTGTCGCAGATAGAACTGTTCCTACACGAAAGAGTAATTATTCGAGTTGCAAAAACACAAATGCCCTGACAAGTCAGGGCATTTACATTAAAACTTTGCGAGTCACGGAGGCTTTGCATTGATCGTTATTTGATCAGTCGCCAAGTGAATGGATAACGGTAGGGAAAGCCTTCGTTCGCCTTCACCCCGGCAATGATCGTCAGCACCAACGCGCCGATGGCCAGCAGGCCCAGCAAGAAGAAGCCGATGATCAACACCATCAGCAGCAGACAGATCGCGGCAGCAATCGCCACGGTGATTTGAAAGTTCAGCGCTTCCTTGCCCTGAGCGTCGATGAATGGATCGGTCTCGCGCTTCATTTGCCACAGGATCAGCGGCCCGATCAGGTTGCCGAACGGAATCCAGATCCCCAGCAAGGCGGACAAGTGACAAAACATCGCCCATTGACGAACCTCCTGGCTCGGCTTGGGCAGCAACTCTTGCTCATCACTCATCACGTCCTCCTTGCGGGTTGCGAACCTGCTCAGTCGGCCAGTGCAGCCTTTTGCAGTTCGAAGATTTCGTTCATGCCTTTCTTCGCCAGTTCCAGCATGGCGTTCAGATCTTCAGGCTGGAACGGCGCGCCTTCGGCGGTGCCCTGGACTTCGATGAAGCCACCGGTGCTGGTCATCACCACGTTGAGGTCGGTCTCGGCGGCGGAATCTTCAAGATAGTCCAGATCCAGCACTGGCTCGCCCTGATACATGCCGACCGATACCGCGCCGATCATTTGCTTGAGCGGGTCGCCGCCTTTCAGGCCGCCGCGCTTCTTGATCACTTTCAGTGCATCGACCAGTGCCACCATGGCGCCGGTGATAGAGGCGGTGCGGGTGCCGCCGTCAGCCTGGATCACGTCGCAGTCGACGTACAGGGTCACGTCGCCCAGCTTGGACATGTCCAGCGCAGCGCGTAGCGAACGGCCGATCAGGCGCTGGATTTCCAGGGTGCGGCCGCCCTGCTTGCCACGGCTGGCTTCACGCTGGTTACGCTCGCCAGTGGCGCGCGGCAGCATGCCGTACTCGGCGGTCAACCAGCCCTGGCCTTGCCCTTTGAGGAAGCGCGGCACGCCGTTTTCGACGCTGACGGTGCAGATGACCTTGGTATCACCGAATTCGACCAGTACGGATCCCTCGGCGTGTTTGGTGTAGTTGCGGGTAATGCGGATCGAGCGAAGCTGATCGGCAGCGCGACCACTTGGACGTTTCATAGGGAATACCTGTACTGGGGACGGAAAACTGCCGAGCATTATAGAGCGCTGCACCGCGCCTGGGCACGGGTTAAAAATTCCGACCGTCGACCCAGAGGCCTGAAACGCGCATAACCGACGGCCTGCAGCCCTTTGTCACACCGTGTGTTTGGGCGCATCCGCCGCACTGCGCTACAATCCTGCGCCTTTGCTGCCAGTCGGCTTAAATTCATTGATATCGAGCCTGCGGAACATCCCTTCTGCGCCGATCTGCATTGCGAGGTCACCGCCATGGTGCACAGCATGACCGCCTTCGCCCGCGTCGAGAAAGCCGGCGTCCAGGGCACCCTGAGCTGGGAGCTGCGCTCGGTCAACAGCCGCTATCTGGAACCGCACCTGCGCTTGCCGGAGTCGTTCCGCGACCTCGAGGGCGCGGTGCGTGAAGCCCTACGTCAGGGCCTGTCGCGGGGCAAACTGGAATGCACCCTGCGCTTCACCGAAGAAAGCACCGGCAAGCCGTTGCAGGTCGACCGCGAGCGCGCCGCGCAACTGGTCGCCGCCGCCGAAACCGTTGCCGGCCTGATCAAGAACCCGGCAGCACTCAACCCGCTGGAAGTGCTGGCCTGGCCCGGCGTACTGGTGGCCGACGCCACTGATCCACAGGCGCTGAACGCCGAGGCGCTGGCGCTGTTCAATCAAGGTCTCAAGGAACTCAAGGCCGGCCGCGAGCGCGAAGGCGCGGAGCTGGCACGCCTGATCAACGAGCGCCTGACTTCCATTGAAGAGGACGTCGTGACCTTGCGTGAACTGGTGCCGCAGATGCTCGCGACCCAGCGTCAGAAAGTCCTCGACCGCTTCACCGACATGAAGGCCGAACTGGACCCGCAGCGCCTGGAACAGGAAATGGTCATGCTCGCGCAAAAGAGCGATGTGGCCGAAGAACTGGATCGCTTGAGCACCCACATCATCGAAGTTCGCCGGGTGCTCAAGTCCGGCGGTGCCGCCGGTCGGCGCCTGGACTTCCTGATGCAGGAACTCAACCGCGAAGCCAACACACTGGGCTCCAAGGCCTTCGACCCGCGCAGCACCCAGGCCGCCGTCAACCTCAAGGTGTTGATCGAGCAGATGCGCGAACAAGTGCAGAATATTGAGTAAGGCAACAGACATGACCCACAGCACCGGCACCCTGTACATCATTTCCGCGCCATCGGGCGCAGGCAAGAGCAGCCTGGTCAAGGCTTTGACCGATGCCAAT
Source organism: Pseudomonas sp. PS01299 (assembly GCF_029960145.1). NCBI lineage: Bacteria > Pseudomonadati > Pseudomonadota > Gammaproteobacteria > Pseudomonadales > Pseudomonadaceae > Pseudomonas > Pseudomonas sp. PS01299. Next base: position 5,641 of record NZ_JASCPO010000213.1, read on the forward strand.
CCGGAGATCCGCGTCTCGATCTCCCACACCACCCGCGCCATGCGTCCGGGTGAAGTGGACGGCGTGAACTATCACTTCGTGACTCGCGAAGAGTTCGTGAAGATGGGCGAGCACGGCGATTTCCTCGAACGCGCCGAAGTCTTCGGCAACTTCTATGGCACCTCACAAAGCCGCCTGCAGCAGACGCTGGACGAAGGTCACGACCTGATTCTGGAAATCGACTGGCAAGGCGCCGAACAAGTGCGCAAGCTGATGCCGCAAGCACGCTCGATCTTCATCCTGCCGCCGTCGTTGCAAGCATTGCACCAGCGCCTGACCAACCGTGGCCAGGACAGTGACGAGATCATTGACGGGCGGATGCGCGAAGCCGTCAGCGAGATGAGCCACTATGTCGAGTACGACTATCTGATCATCAACGACGATTTCGCCCATGCACTGGACGATCTTAAGGCGATTTTCCGCGCCAATCAGCTGCAACAGAAACGCCAGCAGGTACGTTTCGGCAAATTACTGGCCGAACTGCTCGGTTAATCAGCACTTCCCAAAACCGCTGCAAGCGCTTTACATTGGTGCTTGCAGCGCGTTGAAGGGTCTGGTCAAAAAATCAGCGCTTCCCTAATCGCTGGTGATTTTTTAAACTGCTCAGTCCGCTCGCCCAACCGGGCAGCGCGCATATTGCATTCGCTCCGAGGAATACCATGGCCCGCGTAACCGTTGAAGACTGCCTAGAACACGTGGAAAACCGCTTTGAGCTGGTCATGCTCTCTACCAAGCGTGCCCGTCAACTGGCCACCGGCGGCAAAGAGCCACTGGTCCAGTGGGAAAACGACAAGCCGACCGTTGTCGCCCTGCGTGAAATCGCAGAAGGCCTGATGAGCTACGAGTTCATCGCCGAGCAGGAAATCGTCCACGAAGACCCGGTCTTCGCTGCGTTCGAGGACGAGTCCAACGAGGCCGTCTAAGCCTATGCCTGGTCGACGTAGCACGGCGCGGGAACACAGCCTACGGCAGGAGTCATCATGCCGAGCATAGACGCCCTCGCCGATCGCTTATCGACCTACCTCGGCAATGACCAGGTCAACCTGGTCCGCCGAGCGTATTTCTACGCCGAACAAGCCCATGACGGTCAGCGCCGTCGCAGCGGCGAGGCGTACGTCACGCACCCTCTTGCGGTGGCGAATATTCTTGCCGACATGCACATGGACCATCAGAGCCTGATGGCCGCGATGCTGCATGACGTGATCGAAGACACCGGTATCGCCAAGGAAGCGCTGCAAGCGCAGTTCGGTGAAACCGTGGCCGAACTGGTCGACGGGGTCAGCAAACTGACCCAGATGAACTTCGAGACCAAGGCCGAAGCCCAGGCTGAAAACTTCCAGAAAATGGCCATGGCCATGGCGCGCGACATTCGCGTGATCCTGGTCAAACTCGCCGACCGCCTGCACAACATGCGCACGCTGGAAGTGCTGTCCGGGGAAAAACGCCGCCGGATCGCCAAGGAAACCCTCGAAATCTACGCGCCCATCGCCAACCGGCTGGGCATGCACGCCATTCGTATCGAATTCGAAGACCTCGGCTTCAAGGCGATGCACCCGATGCGTTCCGCGCGGATCTACCAGGCGGTCAAGCGCGCCCGGGGCAACCGCAAGGAAATCGTCAACAAGATCGAAGAGTCCCTCGGCCACTGCCTCGCGATCGACGGCATCCAGGGCGAAGTCAGCGGTCGCCAGAAACACCTCTACGGCATCTACAAGAAAATGCGCGGCAAGCGTCGGGCCTTCAACGAGATCATGGACGTCTATGCGTTCCGGATCATCGTCGACAAGGTCGATACCTGCTACCGCGTGCTGGGTGCTGTGCATAATTTGTACAAACCGTTGCCGGGACGCTTCAAGGATTACATCGCGATTCCCAAGGCCAACGGCTATCAGTCGCTGCACACCACGCTGTTTGGCATGCACGGCGTACCGATCGAGATCCAGATCCGCACCCGCGAAATGGAAGAAATGGCCAACAACGGCATTGCCGCTCACTGGCTGTATAAATCCAGCGGTGACGAGCAGCCGAAAGGCACTCACGCCCGCGCCCGCCAGTGGGTCAAAGGCGTGCTGGAAATGCAGCAACGTGCCGGCAACTCGCTGGAATTCATCGAGAGCGTGAAGATCGACCTGTTTCCGGACGAGGTCTACGTGTTTACGCCCAAAGGCCGGATCATGGAGCTGCCCAAAGGCTCCACGGCGGTCGACTTTGCCTACGCGGTGCACACCGACGTCGGCAACAGCTGCATCGCCTGCCGGATCAACCGCCGTCTCGCACCGCTGTCCGAACCGCTGCAAAGCGGCTCCACGGTCGAGATCGTCAGCGCACCCGGCGCGCGGCCGAATCCGGCGTGGCTCAACTTCGTGGTCACCGGCAAGGCACGTACGCACATCCGCCATGCACTGAAACTGCAACGTCGCTCCGAGTCCATCAGCCTCGGCGAACGCCTGCTGAACAAGGTGCTCAACGGTTTCGACAGCTCACTGGAGAAGATCCCGGCCGAGCGCGTCAAGGCGATGCTCACCGAATACCGCCTCGAACTGATCGAAGATTTGCTCGAAGACATTGGCCTGGGCAACCGCATGGCCTATGTCGTGGCGCGCCGTCTGCTCGGCGAAGGCGAGCAGCTGCCGAGCCCGGAAGGCCCGTTGGCGATTCGCGGTACCGAAGGTCTGGTGCTCAGTTACGCCAAATGCTGCACGCCGATCCCGGGCGACCCGATTGTCGGGCACCTGTCGGCGGGCAAAGGCATGGTCGTGCACCTGGACAACTGCCGCAACATCAGCGAAATCCGGCACAACCCGGAAAAATGCATCCAGCTCTCGTGGGCCAAGGATGTCACCGGTGAATTCAACGTCGAGCTGCGCGTCGAGCTGGAGCACCAGCGCGGCCTGATCGCCCTGCTGGCCAGCAGCGTCAACGCGGCCGACGGCAATATCGAGAAAATCAGCATGGACGAGCGCGATGGCCGCATCAGCGTCGTCCAACTGGTGGTCAGCGTCCACGACCGTGTGCACCTGGCCCGCGTGATCAAGAAACTGCGCGCCCTGACCGGGGTCATCCGCATCACCCGCATGCGTGCCTAATTCACACCTAACAAGGAGTCATACATGACCAAGACCGTTATCACCAGTGACAAGGCCCCAGCCGCCATCGGTACCTACTCCCAGGCGATCAAGGCCGGCAACACCGTCTACATGTCGGGCCAGATTCCTCTGGACCCAAAGACCATGGAACTGGTTGAAGGCTTCGAAGCCCAGACCGTCCAGGTGTTCGAGAACCTCAAAGCCGTGGCTGAAGCCGCTGGCGGTTCGTTCAAGGACATCGTCAAGCTGAACATCTTCCTCACCGACCTGAGCCACTTCGCCAAGGTCAACGAGATCATGGGCAAGTACTTCGACCAGCCGTACCCGGCCCGCGCGGCCATCGGCGTTGCTGCCCTGCCGAAGGGTTCGCAAGTCGAAATGGATGCCATCCTGGTCATCGAGTAATGCACACGGCGCAGCCTTCAAACGCTGCGCCGACTGCTCTGCGGTAAAGAAAAGGTTTTGAAAGGATTCCACCATGCGCAAAGCGCTTGCTCTCTCGCTGCTCGCCATTTTCCTCGGCGGCTGTGCCAGCGACCCCGCCGACCGTGACATCAGCGGCACCTGGATCAACCAGGTGGCGATCGACGCTGCTGCCAAGGGCGGCCCTCTGCGCGAAGCGCTTCAGGCCTATGGCCCGAACCTGGAGTGGGACGTCAACACCAAGGCCGGTCAGGCCCGCTACACCAACGGTTTCGAGAACGTCGAAGGACGGCTGCAGGGCGAACAGTCCGGCGCCTGGAAAGTCGACTTCTATGGCAGCTCCGGCAGTGAGCTGAAGCGCGACGGCGGACGGATGAAACAAGCCGCCACCGAGAACGAGCCGGATCAGTTGTTCGACCGCGCACAAATCCCCGTGCCGGAAGGCGCACCGATTGGCGCCAGTTTCGAACGCGCACTGTATTCGGCCTATCTGGGCGGCAGCTGGAAGATTGCCAGCGGCGACGGCGAAGGCAACACCGTGCAGTTCCAGGCCGATGGCCAGGTCTCCGGCCTGCCCGGCGCCGACCGCTATGCCCTGTGCCTGGCAGGCGACTGCGCCTCGATGAACAGCGACCACGACAGCATGTGGCTGCAACTCAACGGCCAGGGCAACAACTGGATCTTTGCCCGCAAAGGCAAGGCGCTGGAGATTTTCCAGGCAGTGAATACCGCACTGGCGGATGAAATGCCGCAGTTCACCCCGGGTGAACGCAAGTGGTTGCTTGAGAAGCAATAACCACACCTGAGAACAACACGTAACCCTGTGGGAGCGGGCTTGCTCGCGAAGAGGGTGTGTCAGTCGACATCAATGTTGCCTGACACACCCTCTTCGCGAG
>NZ_JASCPO010000214.1:0-9977 GCF_029960145.1 Pseudomonas sp. PS01299
GCCGAAGGCTGCGATCTTTTGATTTTGATCTTGAAAAACAAAGTCAAAAGATCGCAGCCTTCGGCAGCTCCTACACGTACAGCAGGGTGTCAGTCTTCCTTGCGCACCGTCGCGACCTCGTCGCCGCGGACTTTCACCTTGGTTCCGGAAATATCCTCGAACTCATAGAACCCGTCCTTGTTCTTGGTTTTCGGCATGTCCTTGGTCAAATACTGAGTACCGTTCTGTAAGGTCACCACGGTCGGTGTCGAGCAGCCGCCCAATGCCAAGAAGGCTGCTACCGCCAGGGGAAGACCCAGAGTCTTGATGTTCATACCCACCTCAAATCCCTCATTCCATATCAATTGACCGACTTCGGTCTCTAACGCGGTTGGTGCCATCGAACGGGGAAAAGTTCGATGGCAACCTGAAAAAATCCCGATTGCCGCTGCCACTGATCTTTTTCCGTTTGCACGCGACGGGGCAGAGCTGGTATCTGTACGCATAACCAGTATTCGCTCGCCATGGCCCTGAATTCCCGTGACTGCCAACCCGCTCGACGATCCGTTCTATTACCTCAACAACTTCCGGCAAGTGCTTGATTGGCTTGAGCTTCGCTATGCCGATGTGATGAGCGAATCCGAGCACGGCTTTATCCGCGACTTCAAGGCCTTGCCACGCGCTTCGCAGGGTTTGCTGGTGCGCATGATAATGCGCAAGGGCGTGCATTTCCGCTTCGGCAAACTCAACTACCCGGAAATCGGGGACATCAGCAACGCCGCGCAGCCGTTGTTGCGTCACGGCTGGCTCGACGATCAGGCTTTATTGAGCATGCCCGAAGTGTTCGACGTGTTGCTCAAGGCTGAACTGCTGCAGGCGTTCGGCAGCTTTATCGAGCAACCCAAGGGCCGCAAGGACGACTGGCTGCCGCCGCTCGCCGAGCAATTCAGCGAGTCGCGCAGCCTCTCCGTTTGGGCACCGACGCTCGGCGACCGCTTGCTCAGCCTGACCATCATGGACCTCTGCGACCGCCTGCGTCTGATGTTCTTCGGCAATCTTTATCAGGACTGGTCGGAATTCGTCCTCGCCGACCTCGGGATCTTTACCTACGAAAAAGTCGAGTTCTGCGCTGACTCCCGTGGTCTGCGCAGCCGTGAAGACGTTGACGCCTGCCTGTTCCTGCATCATTGCCAACTGCTTTTCGAAGCCGGTGAACCGTTGGAGCCCATTGTCGAGCAGGTCAACGCGTTGCAGTTCGACAACCCGTGGCTGCAGCGGCGGCGCGGCAAGGTGCTGTTCCAGATCGGCCAGTATTGCGAGCGCGTCGCCGAGTTCGCCCTGGCGTTGAGCATTTACCGCGATTGCACCTACCCCGGCGCCCGTCAGCGAATGATCCGCGTGCTGGAGCGCTGCGGCGAATACGCACTGGCGCTGGAGCTTGCCACTCTCGCCGAACAGGCGCCGGAAAGCGCTGCGGAGCAGCAGAGCCTGCAACGGATGCTGCCACGGCTGCGACGCAAACTCGGCGGGCCGCCGCTCAAACGGGCAACGCCACGCCCGGTCGAGCGCCTCGATCTGCAACTGCCGCGCACTGATCCGGGATTGTCTGTGGAGTTTTACGTGCAGGCGCATTTGCACGAAGACAGCGGCCCGGTGCACTACGTCGAGAACAGCCTGATCAACTCGCTGTTCGGCCTGTTGTGCTGGCCGGCGATTTTTGCGCCGCTGCCGGGAGCGTTCTTTCATCCGTTTCAGCGCGGGCCGGTGGATCTGCTCAACGAAGACTTTCAGCAACGCCGCGCCGAACTGTTTCAGGCCTGTCTCGACCAACTCGACGACGGCCGTTATGCGGCGACCATTCGTGAGCGCTTCGCCGCCAAATGGGGCGTGCAGTCGCCGTTCGTGTTCTGGGGCGCGTTGAATGAGCAACTGCTGGAGCAGGCGCTGGCGTGTTTGCCGGCGGAACACCTCAAGCACTGGTTCAATCGCCTGCTGCTCGACATCAAGGCCAATCGCGCCGGCATGCCGGATCTGATCCAGTTCTGGCCGCAGCACAAGACCTACCGGATGATCGAAGTCAAAGGCCCCGGTGACCGCTTGCAGGACAACCAACTGCGCTGGCTGGAATTTTGCCACCAACACCAGATGCCGGTCGCCGTGTGCTACGTGCAATGGGCGGAGCAGAGCGCTTGAGCTACAGCATTGCCGTCCGTGCCCTATGCGAGTTCACCGCCAAGACCGGCGAACTCGACCTGCGTTTTACCCCTTCGCCGACAGCCCTCGAAGGCATGCTCGGGCACCGCACCGTGGCCTCGCGGCGCAGCGACAAATACCAAAGCGAAGTGGCACTGGAAGGCGAGTTTCTGCAGTTGAAGGTCAGGGGCAGGGCGGACGGCTATGACCCGGCGCAGAACTGTCTGGAAGAAGTCAAAACCTATCGCGGCGACCTGAGCAAGCAACCGGCCAACCATCGGCAGCTGCATTGGGCACAGGCGAAAATCTACGGCTGGCTGATGTGCCGCAAGCTTGAACTTGCGCAGATCAATCTGGCGCTGGTGTATTTCGACATCGTCAGCGAAAAGGAAACCTGTCTGGTCGAGGCCTTCAATGCGCCGGTCTTGCAGGAATTTTTCGAACAACAATGCCGGCTGTTCCTGAACTGGGCCGAGCAGGAAATGGCCCATCGCGAGGCGCGCAATCTGGCCGGGCAGCAATTGGCCTTTCCCCATGCGGACTTTCGCCCCGGCCAACGGCATCTGGCCGAATCGGTGTTCAAAGCGGTCAGCACCGGCCGCTGCCTGATGGCCCAGGCGCCCACCGGGATCGGTAAAACCCTCGGCACGCTGTTCCCGATGCTCAAGGCGCTGGCGCCGCAGCAACTGGACAAGGTGTTCTTCCTGACCGCCAAGACCCCGGGGCGCAAACTGGCGCTGGATGCCAGTCAGGTGTTGTTCGATCAGTCTGAACGCTTGCCGCTGCGGGTGCTGGAGATGGTCGCCCGCGACAAGGCCTGCGAACACCCGGACAAAGCCTGTCACGGTGAGTCCTGCCCGTTGGCCCAGGGCTTTTATGATCGCCTGCCCGCCGCCCGGCAAGCGGCCAGCCGGATCAATCTGCTCGATCAGGCGGCGATGCGCGAAGTGGCCCGTGAGCACACGGTTTGCCCGTACTACCTGAGCCAGGAAATGGCCCGCTGGGCCGATGTGGTGGTGGCGGACTACAACTATTACTTCGATTTCAGCGCGCTGCTGTTCGGCCTCGCTCAGCTTAACCAGTGGAAGGTTGCGGTGCTGGCGGATGAAGCGCACAACCTGGTCGAACGTGGGCGTTCGATGTACAGCGCCAGTCTCGATCAGGCCGCGCTGGCCAGTGTGCGCAAGACTGCCCCCGAAGTGCTGAAAAAATCCCTGCAACGGGTCAACCGTGAATGGAACGCGCTGCATCAGCCGCAACTGGCGCCGTATCAGGCCTACGACAAGGCCCCGGAGAAGCTGCTGCAAGCGGTGTCGCTGTGCAGTGCGGCCATCGGCGACTACCTCAATGATCATCCGCAGGGACTCGACAGCGCACTGCAAACCTTCTACTTCGACATGCTGCAGTTCGGCCGGGTGGCGGAGCTGTTCGACGAGCATTACCTGTTCGACATCAGCAAGCGCGACCTTGAGCGCAAGCGGCCGCTGTCGCAGTTGTGCCTGCGCAACGTGGTGCCGGCGGCGTTCATCGGCCCGCGCCTGAAAGCGGCGCGCAGCAGCGTGTTGTTCTCGGCGACGCTGAGCCCGCGACGCTATTACGCCGATCTGCTCGGCACGCCCGCCGACACGGTATGCATAGACGTCGAATCACCCTTCAGCGCCGAACAGCTGCAAGTGCAGATCGTCAGCCGTATCTCCACGCGCTTCAATCATCGCCAGGCGTCGCTGGAACCGATCGTCGAGCTGATCGCCCGCCAGTTCAGCGAGCGCCCGGGCAATTACCTGGCGTTCTTCAGCAGCTTCGATTACCTGCAACAAGTGCTGACGCTGCTCGCCGAACGCCATCCGCAGATCAATCTGTGGCAGCAGTCCCGGGGCATGGCCGAAGGACAGCGGCAGGCGTTTCTCGATCAGTTCACCGCCGACAGTCAGGGCATTGGCTTCGCCGTGTTGGGCGGTGCGTTTGGCGAGGGCATCGACTTGCCCGGAGCACGGCTGATCGGCGCGTTCATTGCGACCCTGGGGCTGGCCCAGCTCAACCCGGTCAACGAACAGTTGAAACGGCGCATGGCGGCGATTTTCGGCGCCGGTTACGACTACACCTATCTGTATCCGGGCGTGCAGAAAGTGGTGCAGGCCGCCGGGCGGGTGATCCGCACCCGTGAAGATCGTGGCGTGGTGATGCTGATCGATGACCGCTTCGCCGAACCGCGCATTCAGCAACTGCTGCCACGCTGGTGGTCGCTCGGCACCGACTCGTCCTCAATCAACCCATTGATCATGCCGTGAATAGAGGCGCGTTTGCACCTTCCCATGGCGCCGGATTGCCGCATACTTGCGCTAATGAAAACCAGCGGTGAATCTGATGAGTGACAACCCGAGCAAAACTGCCGCGATCGAGGAGATGCGTTTCCGTCTGCTGATCGATGCGGTGGTCGATTATGCGATTTACATGATCGACCCGGACGGCATCATCACCAGCTGGAACTCCGGCGCCAAACGCTTCAAGGGCTACGAAGAGGCGGAGATTCTCGGCGAGCATTTCTCGCGCTTCTATACCGCCGATGATCGTGCGGCGGGTCTGCCGCAACGCGCGCTCGACACAGCGCTGCACGAAGGACGCTTCGAAGGCGAAGGCTGGCGGGTGCGCAAGGATGGCACCAGCTTCTGGTGCCATGTGGTCATCGATCCGATCATTGATCCCAACGGCAAACTGCTCGGCTATGCCAAGATCACCCGTGACCTGACCGACCGCAAGATGGCCGAGGAAACCCTCAAGCAAAGCGAACAGCAGTTTCGCCTGCTGGTGCAGGGTGTCACCGATTATGCGATCTACATGCTCAGCCCCGAAGGTCGTGTGAGCAACTGGAATCAGGGCGCCCAGCGGATCAAGGGGTACCAGCCGGAAGAAATCATCGGCCAGCATTTTTCGGTTTTCTACACCCCGGAAGACCGTGTGGCCGGCGAACCGCAACGGGCACTGGAGATTGCCACCCGCGAGGGCCGTTTCGAGAACAAGAGCTGGCGCATGCGCAAGGATGGCACGCGGTTTCTGGCCCACGTGGTGGTCGATGCCATTCGCGGCGAAACCGGCACGCTGCTCGGGTTTGCCAAGATCACCCGCGATGTCACCGAAGCCCATGAGTCGCAAGTGGCGCTGGAAAAGACCCGCGAAGCGCTGTTTCAGGCGCAGAAGATGCAGGCCATCGGTCAGCTCAGCGGCGGCATCGCCCATGACTTCAACAATCTGCTGACGGTGATTCTGGGCAATCTGGAGATTCTGCAAAAACGCATCGGTGACGACCCGAAAAACAGTCGTCTGCTGGAAAACGCCACGCAGGGTGCATTGCGTGGCGTATCGCTGACCCAACGCATGCTGGCCTTCGCCCGCCGTCAGGAACTCAAGACCGAGCCGGTCGATATTCCGCAACTGGTGCAAGGCATCACCGGACTGTTGCGCAGCTCGATAGGCCCCGGGATTCGCATCGAGACACGCTTTCCCGAGGATCTGCAACCGGTGCTGGCCGACAGCAACCAACTGGAACTGGCGTTGCTCAATCTGGCGACCAACGCCCGCGACGCCATGGCCGACGGTGGCAGCCTGTGCATTTGCGCGCAGCCGGAAGTCGTGCTTGAGCAAAGCCATTCGTCAATGGCGGCGGGACGCTATGTGTGCCTGAGCGTGATCGACACGGGTGAGGGCATGGACGAAGCCACGCTGGGTTCGGCCAGGGATCCGTTTTTCACCACCAAGGGCGTGGGCAAGGGCACCGGGCTGGGCTTGTCGATGGTGCATGGCTTTATCGAGCAACTGGGTGGCCGTTTCATTCTCAAGAGCGAAAAAGGCCATGGCACCCGCGCTGAAATGTGGATACCGGTGGCGTTAGCCGGGGAGACGGCAAAAAACCTCTACCCGGCGGTCAAACCGGTGTTGGTGCCGCGCCTCAGCGTGCTGGTGGTGGACGACGATTCGCTGGTGATGACCAGCACCACGCTGCTGCTCGAAGACCTTGGCCATCGCGTGATCAGCGCCACGTCCGGTGCCAAGGCGCTGGCGTTGTTCGAGCAGGGCGAAGTCATCGATCTGATGATCACCGACATGGCCATGCCGCAGATGAGCGGCGCGCAACTGGCGCATGCGGTGCGTTTGCTCAAGCCGGATCTGCCGATCATTCTGGCCACCGGTTACGCCGAACGTCTGGAAGGCTTTGCCGCGCAATTGCCGCGTCTGCCCAAGCCATTCACCCAGCTCAACCTGGTGGAAATCATCGCGCAGTCGATGAAGTGAATCCGCCTGAACTTGTCCGTGGCGAGGGCCTTCTAAAAGGTTTCCCCGCCACGGAGTGCGCGTCCCTTGCCCCGCATACTGACTCAGCCCAGCGCTGAAGAGCACCTGACCGAACACGATGCCAAGATGTTCGGCTCACCCAAGGAACGGCTGGATTTCTATCGCAAGGAAATCCAGTACGAAACCAGCATCCTCGCCAATCGCACCGATGCCTATCTCGCGGCGCAGTCGTTTCTGGTGATTGCCTTCGCTTCGTGCATGGCCAACCTCAACCCCGAGTGGGGCAAGCTGTTCACGCTGGTGGTGCCGCCGTTTCTCGCACTGCTCGGGCTGCTCAGTTCGCTCAACGCCTGGCCGGGGATTCGTGCGGCGTACGACATCATCGATCACTGGCACTACAAGCAGAGCGAGTTGTTGCGCAGCGAGCCGATCATGGGCATGGCTTACGACGAGTCGCCGCTGTTCAGCGAGATGGAGTCGAGCCACAAGGGTTATCGCAAGTCGCTGTTGTTTTCGGTGCGCACGCCATGGATCTTCGCCACGTTCTGGATCCTGCTCGGGGCTTATGCAGTGTTCATTCAGGTGACCAACCCCGGGGGCTGAACGCCGCCCAAAGAAAAAGCCCGGACATCGCTGCCGGGCTTTTTCTTGTGCGCTTTATTCGACGGTTTCAAGCTGTCGACGCAATTCCTGCGAGTGATGCGGTGACATTGGAATCGGCGGGAAGTCTTCGTTGAGGACGCACAAGTGATCGATGGCTTCCTCGAACTTCGCATCGGCTTTGCGGCGCAGTGCTCGATAGTGCTCAAACTGTTCGAGGTCCAGATTGTCCGCTTCCAGCAGCTCGTAAGCCGCTCGGTTGAGGGCGTGGGCATCTTCGAACAGTTGACGATTGCGTTCCAGGGCCAAAGCCCTGCAAGCCTTGATTTGTGCCGGAGTCGAGCATTCTTTCATGACCGTGACCTTGTTATCCAAAGATTCCTCTTCATGGGCTGCAAGCCGCAGGGGAACCGAACCTGCCGGACCCCGCCGAGTGCATCCAGCGAGGGGTTATGGTTGTGACTGTTGGTTTTGGCCGAGGGATCCATTTATTTTCAGAAAAAACTTCGATGGATTTCCCGACATATTGCCGCCGGAAAAATCAGTTTTTTCGTTTTTGCCGTTGTTCGTAGCGCGCCAGCAGCGGCTGGGTGCTGATGCCATGCAGTAAAATGCTCAGCGCTACCACGGACAGGGTGATGTTGGTGCACAACGTCGCGACTGAAGGACTGAGGCCATGGTTCAAGGCGTAAAACAGATAGAACAGGCTGCCGATCCCGCGAATGCCAAACCAGCCGATCAACAGCCGCTGACCACCGTCGAGCAAGCTGCCCCATGGCATCAACGCGACGCAGGCCGGACGCACCACGCAGAACAGCACCGCGCCAATGGCCAACGCCCGCCAGTCCCAATGCGGCACCAGCACCACGCCGAGCAGGGTCACCAGAAACACTTCCATGGCCCGTTCCACCAGACTGCCGAATGAGAGCATGTCGCCCATCATGATGCCGGCGGCGACCTGACTGCTTTCCAGTCGTTCGGTATCGCCGTGCACCGCGTGCTGCGGTTCGATGTTCTGGTGGCCGACCACCGGTTGCACCAGATGTTCGGCGGGCGGCTGGCTGGCGCCGGTGGATTTGACTTCTTCCTGACGCAAGCCGAGGCCGGCGGCGAATACCGACAGAAAACCATAACCGCCAATCGCATCCGCGCCGACGTAAGCCAGGGCAATCAGCGACAGCGCCAGATAATCATTCGGGCTCAGGGTGCTGTCGTCGTTACGGATGCGCAGCGACAGGGTCAACCGACCGATGCCGCGCCCCATCCAGTAACCGGTGAGCAAACCGACCGGCACCGCCCAGAGCAAATCTTGCAGCACCCAATCGGTCAAGGCGCCGGGTTGCGCGTCGGCCTGCAACAGCAGCAAGCCGAGAATCACGAACGGAAAAGCGATGCCGTCGTTAAGCCCGGCTTCTCCGGAAAGGCCAAAGCGCACGCTGTCGACATCCCGTGCGTCGTTGACCTGCACCAGCGCGGCCAGTACCGGGTCGGTCGGTGCCAGCATCGCCCCGATCAGCAGCGACGGCCCCCACGACAGTTGCAGGCCCCAGTGCAGCAATACGCTGACCCCGGCGATGGTCAAGACCATCACCGGGCCCGCCAGCCCGAACGCAATCCGCCAACGCTTGTCGCGCAGTGGCAGACGCAGCTTGAGCCCGCAGACAAACAGCGAAAACAACACCGCCACTTCCGTGAGGTGCTCCATCCATACGGAAGCGTTTTCCAGTGACAGTTTCAGCAAATCCAGACCGCTGGGGCCAATGCCGATCCCCAGCAGCAGGCACACGGCCGAAGTGGTGACCGGCATCCAGCGCAGGTACGACGAGGTCAACGCGAGGGTCAGCAACACCGCGCCAAGCACCGCGACCCAGATGACAAAGCTCATTGGAGGCTTACAACATCGGCTTGCCGCCGGTGACGCCATAGCGCTGACCGGTGATGTAACTGGCTTCATCGGAGGCGAGCAGCACATAGATTGGCGCCACTTCCACCGGTTGTCCGGGGCGCCCGAGCGGGGTTTCGCTGCCGAAGTTCTGCACCTCTTCATCGGGCATGGTCGAGACGATCAGTGGCGTCCAGATTGGTCCGGGGGCCACGCAGTTCACGCGGATTTCTTTTGGCCCGAGTATCTGTGCCAGTCCGCCGGTGAAGTTGGCGATCGCGCCCTTGGTGGTGGCGTAGGCCAGCAGGGTCGGTTTGGGCATGTCCGAGTTGACCGAGCTGGTGTTGATGATCGACGCGCCGGGGCGCATGTGTTTGATCGCTGCCTGGCACAACCGGAAAATCGCGGTGATGTTGACGTCGAAGGTCATCACCCATTCGTCATCGGGGATTTCTTCGAAGTTTTCGTGGGTCATCTGGAACGCGGCGTTGTTGACCAGAATGTCGATGCGCCCGAAGCGTTCGACGGTCTTGTCCACCAGTTCCTGACAATGGGCCTTGTGCGCGAGGTCGCCGGACAGCAACAGGCACTGGCGGCCTGCCTGTTCGACCCAGCGCGCGGTCTCTTTGGCATCGTCGTGTTCATTCAGATAAGCCACGACCACGTCCGCACCTTCACGGGCGAAGGCAATCGCCACCGCGCGGCCGATACCGCTGTCGGCGCCGGTGATCAGCGCAATCTTGCCGGCCAGCCGCCCGGAGCCGACGTAGCTTTGTTCGCCACAATCGGGGTAGGGCTGCATTTTGCTTTGCAAACCCGGCACGGCTTGAGCTTGTGTGGGGAAGGGTGGTTTTGGGTAGTCGGTCATCACAAATCTCCGAGGTTCTCAGGGCAGGTATGGGCGGTTGACCTGGACGATTTGCCGTGAGTTCGATCGGATTTTGGATGACCACAAAACCATTGTAGGAGTGAGCCTGCTCGCGATAGCGGTGTATCAGCCGACATTGATGTTGAATGTCAGTCAGCTATCGCGAGC
>NZ_JASCPO010000215.1:0-9944 GCF_029960145.1 Pseudomonas sp. PS01299
CGATGAGGGTGTGTCAGTCGACATCACTGTTGAATGACACACCTTCATCGCGAGCAGGCTCACTCCTACAAAGGCAGTTCACTCAGGGGCTGTAGTAACCCACCGCCACCAGAAAATGTCCGACCTTCTTCAGGTAGGCATGCTTGTCCTCGACCTTGCCGGTCACCGGGTTTTTCCAGCGGTATTCGTATTCGCCGTCATCCTGCTTGGCGATCAGCGCCAGAATCGGCTCGCCCACCGGTTTGCCTTCCGGGTCCTTGATCTTGCTGAAATCGGTGTTGATCAAGCGCAGGTTGGTGCCGTGGGCAACGTAGCGTTGGGTGTCCAGATCGACCACGAACACATACAGGTCATCCTGCAGATAACCGCCCTTGAGCGAGTTGATGGCCGTCAGGGTGCCCTTCTCGTTTTTCCCCAGATCGGTAGCAGCCTTGTCGAGAAGTGCCTTGGCCTGCTCGGCTGAAGCACGCGGCAGGTAATAACCGACGGCCAGAATCCGCTGACCGATGCGCTGGTAATACACATGTTTGCGCTCGACCTTGCCGTCGGCCCAGTTCTGCCAGCGGTATTCGGCCTGTTGAATGCCGTTGCCTTCCGGCACTAGCAAGGCGTCCTTGAAGGCTTTCTGCAAATCCGGCGCAAGCACTTCGCTGACGTCACGGCCGATCAAGGCTGAGGACGGCCCGCCGCTGGCGAGCATCACACCTTTGGTGTCGACCACGAACACGTAGCGATCCTTGTCGACGAACTCGCCCTGACGGCTGAACGCGGCGAAGGCCTTGTCGCCATTGTCGTGGTAATAGGCCAGCGCCTTTTCCAGCAAAGCAATGGCAGCCTTGCTGTCGTCCTTTTGTGTAGTGGCGGCGTTGACCTGCCCTGCCCCCACAAAAAGCATCACCCCGAGCCACGCCACTTTATGCAAAAACCCCATAACGCATCCCTCGTTCTTGTTGGTGTTTCAAGAGCGTAGACGGCTTGGGGTCGGACGGAGCGCCGAATCCTGTAGCGAGGGGATTTATCCCCGATGGGCTGCGCAGCAGCCCTGATGGAGAGAACACATATTTTCTGACACACCGAGCTGATGGTTTGGGAGCTGCTGCGCAGCCCCATCGGGGATGAATCCCCTCACCACAAAGGTCCCTGGCTACAGTTCATCAGGCCCTATGGCCGGGCATTGATCTGCTGCTGCAGGTTCTGGATCTGCGCCTGCAGGGTGTTGAGGTTGCGGGTCATCTGCCCGCGGAATGCGTCGAACTCGGCGGTATTGCCGCCACCCTGCGCAGCGGCCGGACGGTTGTCCTGCTCACTCTTGAGAACGACGATTTCCTGCTCCAGACGCTCGATCGCCGCGCTCGGATTGCCTTGCTTTTTCAGCGCGGTGATATCAGCGCCGAGGCTTTTCAGCTGCGCGTCATAACTCTTGAGCTGCGCATCGACCTTGCCGGTGTCGGCCGGGGCGCTTTTCAGGGTCGCCAGTTCGGCGCTCAAGGCTTTGACCTGAGCCTGCAACTGGCTATTGGCGTTCTGTTGTTCGGTGGTCTGCGCGGTCATCTGCGCCAGACGCTTGTCCAGATCACTGGTCTGACCGACCACGCCTTGCTGCTGTTTGCTCTGATCCAGCAACTGGGTTTCCAGCTGTTTGATCTGCAACTTCAAGGCTTCGCTGTCACTGTTGACGTTGCTCTGGCTGGCGACGACCTTGCCGGAAATGTCCTGCAGGCGCCCCGCCGCTTCCTCGCTGATGCGCGCAAAGCTTTCCTGGGTCGCGACCAATTGCTGCTCCATCAGCGAAATCTGCTGGAAGCTCCACCAGGCCAGACCGATGAAGGCAAAGAACAACGCGCCGACCAGTGCCCACAGCGGCCCGGTACTCGCAGCCTTGACCTTGACCACCGGCGGCGTGCGCGAGTGCACCGAGGTGCGAGCGGAGGGCGGAATGTCATCGTCGTCAAAGGTGTCGGCCCGCAGGCTCGGTACATCGTCGAAATCGTCGTTGGCATCGTTACGCATGGACATTGAGGCAACCTTTGTGGAACGCGGTGATGGCTAAATGCTGCGAAGTATAACCGCCGCAGCCGCAGGGATTGACCCTCAAGCGGCAGTGCGGTTCATTGCCGGCCGGGCGACTTGTATCAACGGATGTCCTGAGCTTTCCACCAGCCACAGAACTCGTCGAGGGCCGACCACAGGCTGACTTTCGGATCGTAGTCCAGATAATGCTGGGCGCGGCTGATGTCGAGGGTGAAATTTTTCTTCATGACTTGCATGCCCAATCGCGACAGGGTCGGCTCCGGGCGTCCCGGCCAGAGTTTGCACACGCCTTCGTTGAGCGCAGCAACGCTGTAGGCCAGACCGTACGAACGGTATTTGCTGACCTGCGGCACTTCCATCTTGCGCATCACGTAATTGACCACATCCCACAGCGGCACCGGCGCGCCATTGCTGATGTTGTAGGCCTTGCCCAACGCGGAACCGGCCGCCAGCAGGCTGCTGAGCAGCGCTTCGTTGAGGTTCTGCACGCTGGTGAAATCGACCTTGTTCAGGCCGTCGCCGATGATCGCCAGACGCCCCTTGCGCTGCATGTTCAGCAGGCGCGGGAAGATGCTCATGTCGCCGGCGCCAGTGACGAAACGCGGGCGCAGGGCGATGGTTTCCAGACCGAATTCCTGCGCGCCAAAGACCTTTTGCTCGGCCAGGTATTTGGTCGCCGCGTAGTGATGTTTAAAGCGCTTGGGCACTTGCTCTTCGGTCAGGCCGAGGTGATCGCGGCCATCGAAATAGATCGACGGCGACGACAGATGCACCAGCCGCCGCACGCGCTGCTTGAGGCAGGCTTCGACGACGTTTTCGGTGACCTGCACGTTGCCCTGATGAAAGTCCTGATAGCGCCCCCACAAGCCGACGGCGCCGGCGCAGTGCACCACGGCTTCGACGTCGGCGCAGAGGTCGCGCACCAGATCCGCATCGGTGAGATCGCCCGGGACGAACTCGGCGCCACGGCGCACCAGATGCTCGACGCTCTCGGCCCGGCGACCGTTGACCCGCACGTCCAGGCCCTGCTCCAAAGCGAAACGCGCAAAGCGTCCGCCAATGAAGCCGCTTGCGCCGGTGACCAGAATTTTCATGTAACGCTCCGATGTCTTTCGTTTACCTGATACGTCTGTCTTGACGCTGACCATCAGCCCAAGGGCACCAGCCAGCGCGGTGAAGAACGTAGCAATTGCTCGGTCAGCAAGGCCAGCAGCTGACCGCCATTGCGCCAATGATGCCAGTACAACGGCACATCGATCGGTTTATCTGGCAACAGTTCGCGCAATACGCCGCGTTGCAGCTGATCACGCACTTGCAGTTCCGGCACCAGGCCCCAACCAAACCCGGCTTCGGTCAGACGCACAAAACCTTCGGAGGACGGGCACAAATGATGCTCGAAACCACCATCGACACCGAGCGATGCGAGGTAGCGATGCTGGAGAAAATCGTCCGGGCCGAACACCAGCGCCGGGGTGCGCGGCAACTGCTCGGCGCGCACCCCGTCGGGGAAATGCCGCTCGATAAACGCCGGACTGGCCAGCGCCCGATAGCGCATCGCCCCGAGCAACACGCTACGCGCACCGGCCACCGGGCGCTCGCTGGCACAGACACACGCCGCCACTTCCCCGGCACGCATGCGCTTGAGGCCGACGGTCTGATCTTCCACCACCAGATCCAGCAATAAATGCTGCTCGGCGCAGAAATCGCCCACGGCTTCGGCCCACCAGGTGGCGAGGCTGTCGGCGTTGATGGCGATGCGCAAACGCTCCGGCAGGCCTTCTTCGTCGAGCGCCGGCACCAGGGTCTGCAAGTCACGTTCGAGCAGGCGCACCTGCTGCACATGGTTGAGCAGCCGCCGGCCAATTTCCGTCGGCGATGGCGGCGTGCCGCGTACCAGCACCGGTTGGCCGACCCGCGCTTCCAGCAATTTGATCCGCTGGGAAATCGCCGATTGCGACAAGCCCAGCACCTGCGCGGCGCGCTCGAATCCAGCCTGCTCGACCACGGCGGCCAGCGCGGAAAGCAATTTGTAGTCGAACATCAGTTTTCCTAATGAGCGATCAGCACTATTGGTTTTTCTTATACCGCTTTCGACCGGAGAATAGCCAGCAAGCACTCTTTATCAAGGAACACAGCAATGGCTGGCGAAACCTCACTCACAACTCTGCTGCGCAGCATGAGCCCGCAGCTCAACGCCGGCGAATATGTGTTTTGCACCCTGCGTGACGGCCAGTTGCCGAGCGGTGTGGAGATTGTCGGCAGCTTCCGCGAGCAGGAAGGCCTGACCGTGATTCTGGAGCGCTCCCAGGCCGAACGTGCCGGGTTCGCTTTTGATTATGTGGCGGCGTGGATCACCCTCAATGTGCATTCGGCGCTCGAAGCCGTTGGCCTCACCGCCGCGTTCGCCAGCGCGCTGGGCAAGGCCGGAATCAGTTGCAACGTGATCGCCGGTTATTACCACGACCATTTGTTTGTCGGTCAGGCCGACGCCGAGCGCGCCATGCACGTGCTGCGCGATCTCGCAGCCAACGCGGAGTAACTCTTATGTGGCAAAGCTATGTGAACGGCCTGCTGGTGGCCTTGGGGCTGATCATGGCGATCGGTACGCAGAACGCTTTTGTCCTGGCGCAGAGCCTGCGCCGTGAACATCACCTGCCGGTGGCGGCGTTGTGTGTGGCGTGCGATGCGCTGCTGGTGGCGGCCGGGGTGTTTGGTCTGGCGACCGTGTTGGCGCAGAACCCGACATTGCTCGCGGTGGCACGCTGGGGCGGCGCAATTTTTCTGATCTGGTACGGCAGCCAGGCGCTGCGCCGGGCGTTCTCGAAACAGAGTCTGGATCAGGGTGAAAACCACACCGTACGCTCGTTGCGCGCGGTGATGCTCAGCGCGCTGGCAGTGACACTGCTCAACCCGCACGTTTATCTGGACACGGTGTTGCTGGTCGGCTCGCTGGGGGCGCAGCAGTCGGTGCCGGGCGCTTATGTCGTGGGCGCCGCGAGCGCGTCGCTGCTGTGGTTTTTCACCCTCGCCCTCGGTGCCGCATGGCTCGCGCCGTGGCTGGCTCGGCCGAGTACCTGGCGAATTCTCGATCTTCTGGTGGCAGTGATGATGTTCACGGTGGCAGGGCAATTGATATTGGCGCAGTGATTTATTCCAAACGGCTCTGGAACCTCTATCCCACACAGTTGTTGCGTGGTTAAGCCTTGACCCCGGTGCTATGATCCGAACCCTGCGCCGCAAAGAGTAAAAACTCGTCGGTGCATTTCTGGCCGCCCGTGATCGGCCTTGCGCTCACCGCAACAGACCTGATTAGGAGAATCATCATGGCTTTCGAATTGCCGCCGCTGCCTTACGCACACGATGCCCTGCAGCCGCACATTTCCAAGGAAACCCTGGAATTTCACCACGACAAGCACCACAACACCTATGTCGTGAACCTGAACAACCTGGTGCCAGGCACCGAGTTCGAAGGCAAGACCCTGGAAGAGATCGTCAAGACTTCCTCGGGCGGCATCTTCAACAACGCCGCTCAGGTCTGGAACCACACTTTCTACTGGAACTGCCTGGCGCCAAACGCCGGCGGTCAACCAACCGGCGCGCTGGCTGAAGCCATCAACGCGGCTTTCGGTTCGTTCGACAAGTTCAAGGAAGAGTTCAGCAAAACCTCGATCGGCACCTTCGGTTCCGGCTGGGGCTGGCTGGTGAAAAAGGCTGACGGTTCCCTGGCCCTGGCCAGCACCATCGGCGCCGGCAACCCGCTGACCAGCGGCGACACCCCGCTACTGACCTGCGACGTCTGGGAACACGCTTACTACATCGACTACCGCAACCTGCGTCCGAAGTACGTTGAGGCGTTCTGGAACCTGGTCAACTGGAAGTTCGTCGCTGAGCAGTTCGAAGGCAAAACCTTCACCGCTTAAGCTGCGCGCCAGACAAAAAACCCGGCTACGGCCGGGTTTTTTTATGCCTGCTTTTTTTCACGATGAACGATGGCTCCGGCCGCTTGCCGGTGCAGCACAGCGGGCTACCATCAAATCAGCGAAAATTTGTTCCAGACTGCTCAAGTTGAGGGCCGAAACTACCGACACAGTACAAATAGAGCTGAGACTCCAGACAGCAGCATTTCGGCCAAGGCCACGGGCAAATGTTCCGGGGCTTGATTGTCCCTTTGACTGCCAACACGGGATTGCCAATACTCATGGCAACTTGACGCTACCCGCACGGAACAAGGAATAACCCTTTGAAGCTGGAACTCAAGAACAGCTTGTCGGTGAAGTTGCTCCGGGTCGTGCTCCTTTCGGCATTGATCGTCGGCGTGGTCTTGAGCTGCGCCCAGATTGTTTTCGATGCCTATAAAACCCGCCAGGCGGTGGCCGGCGACGCTCAGCGCATCCTCGACATGTTCCGTGATCCCTCGACTCAGGCGGTCTACAGCCTGGACCGGGAAATGGGCATGCAGGTGATCGAAGGCCTGTTCCAGGACGACGCCGTGCGCCAGGCTTCCATCGGCCATCCCAACGAGGCGATGCTCGCGCAGAAGTCCCGTGAATTGCAGCACTCCAACAGCCGTTGGCTGACTGATCTGATACTCGGTCAGGAACGCACCTTCACCACTCAATTGGTCGGTCGCGGTCCCTACAGCGAGTATTACGGCGACCTGAGCATCACCCTCGACACCGCCACCTATGGCGAGAGTTTCATCGTCAGTTCGGTGATTATTTTCATTTCCGGCGTGTTGCGCGCCCTGGCCATGGGCCTGGTGTTGTATCTGGTTTATCACTGGCTGCTGACCAAGCCGCTGTCGCGGATCATCGAGCACCTGACCGAAATCAATCCCGATCGCCCCAGCGAGCACAAGATTCCACAGCTCAAGGGTCACGAAAAAAATGAACTCGGCATCTGGATCAACACCGCCAACCAGTTGCTCGAATCGATAGAACGCAACACCCATCTGCGCCACGAAGCGGAAAACAGCCTGCTGCGCATGGCCCAGTACGACTTCCTCACCGGCCTGCCGAACCGCCAGCAATTGCAGCAGCAACTGGACAAGATTCTGGTCGACGCCGGCAAGCTGCAACGCCGGGTCGCGGTGTTGTGTGTGGGGCTGGATGATTTCAAAGGAATCAACGAGCAGTTCAGCTACCAGACCGGCGACCAGTTGCTGCTGGCGCTGGCCGACCGCCTGCGCGCCCACAGCGGTCGCCTCGGCGCCCTCGCCCGTCTGGGTGGCGACCAGTTCGCGCTGGTGCAGGCCGATATCGAACAACCTTATGAAGCGGCAGAGCTGGCGCAGAGCATCCTCGATGATCTGGAAGCGGCGTTCGCCCTCGACCATCAGGAAATCCGCCTGCGCGCGACCATCGGCATCACCCTGTTCCCCGAGGATGGCGACAGCACCGAGAAGCTGTTGCAGAAGGCCGAGCAGACCATGACGCTGGCCAAGACCCGCTCGCGCAATCGCTATCAGTTCTACATCGCCAGCGTAGACAGCGAGATGCGCCGCCGTCGCGAACTGGAAAAAGACCTGCGCGACGCACTGATTCGCGACCAGTTCTACCTCGTCTATCAGCCGCAGATCAGCTACCGCGATCACCGCGTGGTCGGGGTCGAAGCGCTGATTCGCTGGCAGCATCCGGAACACGGTCTGGTGCCGCCGGACCTGTTCATTCCGCTGGCCGAACAGAACGGCACGATCATCGCCATCGGCGAGTGGGTGCTGGATCAGGCCTGCAAGCAATTGCGCGAATGGCACGATCAGGGCTTTGTCGATCTGCGCATGGCGGTCAACCTGTCCACCGTGCAACTGCACCACGCCGAGTTGCCGCGAGTGGTCAACAACCTGCTGCAGATCTACCGCCTGCCGCCGCGCAGCCTGGAGCTGGAAGTCACCGAAACCGGCCTGATGGAAGACATCAGCACCGCCGCCCAACACCTGCTGAGCCTGCGCCGCTCCGGGGCGCTGATCGCCATCGACGACTTCGGCACCGGCTACTCATCGCTGAGTTATCTGAAAAGCCTGCCGCTGGACAAGATCAAGATCGACAAGAGCTTCGTCCAGGATCTGCTGGATGACGACGATGATGCGACCATCGTTCGCGCGATCATCCAGCTGGGCAAGAGCCTGGGCATGCAGGTGATCGCCGAAGGCGTGGAAACCGCCGAGCAAGAGTCCTACATCATCTCCGAAGGCTGTCACGAAGGTCAGGGCTACCACTACAGCAAGCCGCTGCCTGCCCGGGAGCTGACGGCCTACCTCAAACAGGCGCAGCGTAGCAACGCGGCGATCCTTTGATGCCGCGCATAACAACCGGCTAAATAAGAAATATTTCCAGCCACAGCCCTTTACACATAATGCGAAAGATTTGCATTATGTCGCAGCTTTGCGCACCCCCGCGCCCTGTCCATTCCATTACCGAAGCAGGATGTTCGCCATGATTCGTATGCCTCTGGCTACCGCCAGTCTGCTGGCCATCGCTATTTCCCTCGCCGGTTGCGGCGAAGGCAAAGACAAGGCTGCCGCCCCGGCCGCGCCGACGCCGGCCGCCAGCACCGCCGCCGCTCCAGCACCTGCCGCTGCCGGTAAAGTCGATGAAGCCGCCGCCAAGGCTGTGGTCGCGCACTACGCCGACATGGTCTTCGCCGTCTACAGCGATGCCGAATCCACTGCGAAAACCCTGCAAACGGCGGTCGACGCGTTCCTCGCCAAACCGAACGCCGACACCCTGAAAGCCGCCAAGGCTGCCTGGGTCGCTGCGCGCGTGCCTTACCTGCAGAGCGAAGTGTTTCGCTTCGGCAACACCATCATCGACGACTGGGAAGGTCAGGTGAACGCCTGGCCGCTGGACGAAGGCCTGATCGACTACGTCGACAAATCCTACGAGCACGCGCTGGGCAACCCGGGCGCCACCGCCAACATCATCGCCAACACTGAAGTGCAGGTCGGCGAAGACAAGGTCGATGTGAAAGACATCACCCCGGAAAAACTCGCCAGCCTCAACGAGCTGGGCGGTTCCGAAGCCAACGTCGCCACCGGCTACCACGCCATCGAATTCCTGCTCTGGGGCCAGGACCTGAACGGCACCGGCCCGGGCGCCGGCAACCGTCCGGCGTCGGACTACCTGGAAGGCGCTGGCGCCACCGGCGGTCACAATGATCGTCGCCGTGCCTACCTGAAAGCCGTGACCCAACTGCTGGTCAGCGACCTGGAAGAAATGGTCGGCAACTGGAAGCCGAACGTGGCTGACAACTACCGCGCTACCCTGGAAGCCGAGCCGGCTGAAAGCGGCCTGCGCAAAATGCTGTTCGGCATGGGCAGCCTGTCCCTGGGCGAACTGGCGGGCGAGCGCATGAAGGTTTCCCTGGAAGCCAACTCCCCGGAAGACGAACAGGATTGCTTCAGCGACAACACCCACAACTCGCACTTCTACGATGCCAAAGGCATTCGTAACGTGTACCTGGGCGAATACACCCGCACCGATGGCACCAAAATGACCGGTGCCAGCCTGTCGTCGCTGGTGGCCAAGGCCGACGCGGCTGCCGACACCGCGCTGAAAGCCGATCTGGCCGCTACCGAAGCGAAAATCCAGGTCATGGTCGATCACGCCAACAAGGGTGAGCACTACGACCAGTTGATCGCTGCGGGCAACACCGCCGGCAACCAGATCGTGCGTGACGCCATCGCCGCACTGGTCAAGCAGACCGGTTCGATCGAAGCCGCTGCCGGCAAGCTGGGCATCAGCGACCTGAACCCGGACAACGCTGATCACGAGTTCTGATCAACGCTGGCTGCACAAGAAGGCGACCTCCGGGTCGCCTTTTTCATGCCTGCCGTACACAAAACCCTGTGGGAGCGGGCTTGCTCGCGAAAGCGCTGGGTCAGACACAGATGAATTGACTGACACACCGCTTTCGCG